>JAHDGL010000009.1 GCA_020627625.1 Alphaproteobacteria bacterium
TTATATCTTAAGTAATCCGTGTTAATAATATGTTCTAGATTATATTTATTAAAAAATTTATTTCATATTTAAAATGAAGAAGAAAATAGTAACATTAGTTGGTCGTCCTAATGTAGGTAAATCAACATTATTTAATCGCCTTAGTATTCGCAAGAAGGCTATAGTGCATGATCGCCCAGGGGTTACTCGTGATCGTAAATATTCTGATGCAAAAATTGCTGACATGGAATTTACAATTGTCGACACTCCTGGTCTTGAAGAAGCTCCGGAAGGTAAGTTAGAATATCGTATGATGCAACAAACAATGATCTCCATTGCAGAAGCTGATTTAGTTTGCCTAGTTATTGATAATGAAGTTGGGATTACTCCGGATGATAAGTTTTTTGCCGAGTTTATACGTAAATACAACAAAAATCAAATACTTATAGCCAATAAATCAGAAAAAAGATTTAATCATGACAAGGAATATTACAAGATAGGTTTTGGCACCCCTGTACCAATTTCTGCAGAGCATGGTCAAGGCATGGCCGATCTTTATGATGCAATTTCAGAAAAAATAGACACAGAAGAAGGGGAAATAATTTCTGATCCTATAACAGGTAATTCTTTGCAAATAGTAATTTCTGGTCGCCCTAATGCTGGTAAGTCAACTTTTGTAAACGCAATTATTGGTAATGAAAGAATGCTTACCGGGCCAGAGGCCGGAATCACACGCGAATCTGTAGAGATTGCCTGGAAATATAAAGATCATAATATAAAATTAATTGACACTGCTGGTTTACGCAAAAGAGCTAATGTAAGCAAATCTTTAGAAAAAATGTCTACAGGTGATGCCATTGGTAGTGTTAAATTTGCTAATACTGTTATTTTAATGCTGGATGCAACAATTGCTTTAGAGCATCAAGATCTGACTATAGCTAACTATGTTATCGACCAAGGTAGAAGTTTGGTAATTGCTGTAAATAAATGGGATTTAGTACGTAAAAAACGCGAATATGAAGAAGAATTTGCTTACCAAATAGAAAAATTATTACCTCAAGTAAAAGGAATACCGGTCATTTTTTTATCTGCTATAAATAAGAAAGGAACGAAAGAGGTTTTGGATAAATGTTTAGATATTTATAAATTATGGAATAAGAAAATTCCTACTAGTAAATTAAATGATTGGCTGAAATTTGCTTTGGAATCACACCCATTGCCTATTCATAAAAAATTAGGTCGTAGAGTACGTATAAAATATATCACGCAAACAAAAATTCGCCCCCCAACATTTAAATTATTTACTAATGATCCTAGTAGCATCACAGACGCATATAAGAAATTTTTAACTAATTCCCTAAGAGAAAGCTTTGATATGCCAGGAGTACCAATTAGGTTCCAATTTGTAAAGTCTGACAATCCTTATGCTAAGCGTTCTTAAGAGTTGTAAAGCAAGCATACGTAATACGTAATAAGAATTAAGATTGAGTGTATTATAATAAATGATAAAATCGGTATTATTAACTAGATCAGAATTTGCAAATAATGAACTCAAGAAAATTTTAGAGAAGCCAAAATATAACTTGTCAGAAAAATATGAATTGCTGGAATGTAGTCTAATAAAATATGAATTACAAAACATTGATTTATTAGAATTATATAAATTTCAAAATATTATAGTTACGAGTTTCTTTGCTGCAAATAATTTACCAGAATTATCTAATAATAATTCAGACCCATCAAAAAATAATATTATTAGTGCATGGGTAGTGGGCAATAAATCTGCAAAAATACTAAAACAGAAAGGCTATGAAATTCAATTTATTGCACAAAATGCACAAGAGCTAAAAAGTAAAATCTTAAAAACTAATTTATCTAATGTAATTTATCCCTCTAGCGATAAAATTACTGTTAATATGCCTTCACATATCACGCACAAGGTTTTTTATAAGGTGTTCTATAAAAAATCATTATCTAATGAACAAATATTGCGCTATAAACAAGGTATTGATTATATATTATTATATTCAGAAAATTGTGCAAAAACATTCATTAAGTTGTTGTTGGATAATAATTTAATCGACTATTTAAAAAATACAAAATATATTACTATAAGCCAAAAAGTAGCAAAAATAGTTGAGCCTTATTTTGAGAATATTCGAATATGTAAAAATAGTGATTTAATGTTAAAATATTTGGAAACAAAATGACTAAACAAAAAAAATTAGAAAAAAATAACAGTAATTCTAAAAAATCAGGTAATAACTATCTTAAAAACTTTATCGTTATGATTTTACTTGTAATCTTAGCAATAATAGTAATTGATCATTGGGAGTCTGAGCTAATTCAACAATTTTACCCATCAAAAACAATAGTTATTAATAAAAATCAGTTAGATTCAGCAGAAAAAAATAATAAATCACCCCATCAAAATAATGAAATAATTGAGAATGCACTTGAAAATGATTATATAACTGGTGCAGAACCTCCAATTTTACGCTTTGCTCCGGATGCGCAAGATACACAAAACAAAACAAACTCTAAAGAAAACACGCAAAACCATTCAACCTCCAAGGAAGAAGATGATTCTCAAGAAGACCCTTATGTAAAAATAATCGATAAGGAAGAAAAAGAAAATTACCAATATAAAAAAATCAAATCTATTATTTTAAGTAATAATTTACGAGAATATAGATTATATTTAGCTAATTTTAGTAAGTTAATGGCTAAGTTTGAAGCCGATGAAATTTATGGTGATGAATTAAATAATTTAAAAAAATATTACATACCAACAAATCTACAAAAATTACTAGCTTCTTTAGATATGTATAATAAAAAATTAATTCAGAATAAAAATTGCAATCAGAGCCAAAGCAAAAATCAAAATCTTGTAAATAATGATATAAAATTATTTGGTTCTAATTTGCTATCTCAATTTGTTAAAATAAAAAAATTAGAAACCATAGAAAAAAAATCTAGTTCCTTTGAAGAAAAAACTAAAAAGGAGATAAAAATGAATTTGAATAATTTATTTGATTACGTCTTTTCTTCTGAATTACAAGATAGTTTTTTAGAAAAATAAGAGTATGTCAAAACGATGTCATAGTAAATTAAAATGATTATTAAGAGCGAGTTACGAAAATGATTAGATTTCTGATTTTATGCATAGTATTTTTACTATTATATATAGGATTCAATGCAATAGCAGATTATGATTTTGCAATAGAGTTAATAATATCAGACTATCAAGTCACTTCTACATTATTTACTTTTATAGCAACTTTTTTTGTAACTCAGATAATATTAATGATTTGTTTAAAATCAATATTTCTAGTGCTTGATTTGCCTCAAATTTTAAAGAATAAGTGGCAGAAAAGAAAATTACAAAAAGTAAATCAGAAATTATTAATCGCAATAGCAGAATTATTAATGAGCAATAAGAGTAAATCTCTGGGCCTAACTAATAAACTAATACCCAGTTTGGATAAAACAAACAATGAAGTAATTAATTTAATCAAGGCTGAAGTTGCAAAAGACTTTGAGCAAAAGATTCAGTTTTTAAAAAAATTACTCAATAAAAAACATTATAGTATTTATGCGGCAAAAAAAATATCCGAGCTTTTTTATCAAAATATGCATTACAAACAGGCAGAAGAATATGCATTAAAAGCTTTTAATGAGAACGATAGCGATACCGAAATAATTATTATGCTGATTCGTATTTATTCTTCGCTGGGCGCTTGGAACAAATTAGTGTTTCTTACATCTAAATTACAAAGGGCTAATAGCAAACTATTAGAAAAATACTCAGAAGAAATAGCAGGCTATTATTTTGCAGCTGCTAAATTTCATATTCAATCTGGATCTAATAACGAATGTTTAAATTATCTAGAATCAGCCTTGGAGCTTAAACCAGATTGTCTAGAAGCACTAAATTTATTTACTGAACTTTCTACAAATACAAAAAATACAGTTATAATATTAAAAATATTGAAAAACGCTTTCTTAGCAAAACCTTGTTTTGAAATTGCCAGAATGTATATTGCCAGTTCTCGTAGTTCGCCAGATGCTATGTACGGCACTCTTGCTAGCCTTGTTTTACCATCTAAATACCCCGATTTATTCTTAGCATTAGCTGCTTATTTAAACTTACCTGATAAGATAGCAGAAATTAAAGAACAGAAATTAATTTCATAAAATGCAATCTACCAAAATAACATTAGGTCTTAATCCAAATAAAGTAATATTAGATAGTAATCAACAAGAGATCTTGAATATATGCCGCGAGATTGGATCTTCTATTAAATCAGATAATATAATAAGAAGAATTAAGAGTATATTTTCAAAATCTAATTTGCAAAAAGGAATATATTTATACGGTACAGTTGGAACTGGAAAAACAATGTTAATGAAAATGTTTTATAATGAGATTTCTGTTAATAAGAAAATTATTCATTTTCAAAAATTTATGCAAGATCTGCATATAAAACTACATAAATTACAATCAAAATCTGCGAATAAATTGATACAAGATTTAGCTGCTGAAATTGCTAATAACAGCAAAGTCATATGTATGGATGAGTTTGAAATAAAAGATATAACAGATGCAATGATTATTATGCGTTTGTTTAAATATTTAGCTAAATATAATGTGTTTATTTTTATAACGACAAATACCTACCCTGATAATTTATATTTAAATGGCCTGCAAAGGGAGTCTTTCCTACCTTTTATTAATATGATAAAACAAGATTTTAAAGTTCTATCTTTAAATACTGCAAAAGATTATCGCTATAGTAATTTATCCTCTGTTAAAAAAAGAGTGATATATCCTGCCACCAAACAGACAAATCTTGAAATGCACAAGATAAAAAAACAGCTCTGTGATAACAAGGAATTATCAGCAACAGATATAAGTAATTTTGGTAGGAAGTTAACATTTAAACAAGCCCATCAAAATATTTTATTCACAAATTTTTCAGAACTTTTTGAACGTAATTTAGGATATACTGATTACATTGCTATTTGTGAGCATTTCAAAATTATTGTCCTAGAATCAATTAGAGTGATTAATGAGGATGAGGATAATATTATAACGCGTTTTATTAATTTTATTGATAATGCATATTTTTGTAAAATATTATTATTTATAGAATTACAGGATTCTCCTAAAAAAATATATGTAAAAGGTAGAAAAATTAAAGAATTCGCGCGTACCGTCTCTAGGTTAAATGAAATGAATTCTGATGGATATTTACTATAACTCGCACTATGGAGATTTATAATCAGGATTAATAACGCGAACTCGTGTTACTAAGAAGACAATAACAAAAAAGACAACAACAAGAAGATAAAACAAATAAGAGAAATGATCAAATTACAAAAACCTAAATTTATTAGTTTTGAGGGCGGAGAAGGAAGTGGAAAATCCACTCAAAGTAAAATGTTACATGAATATTTATTATCCCAAAATATAAAATCTATACATACAAGAGAAGTTGGTGGAACCAAAGAGGCTGAAAAAATACGTGATTTGTTAGTTTATTCAGAATTAATGCCAACATCCGAGCTTATGCTTATTATGGCTGCACGTTATGAGCATATAAATAAAGTAATCATCCCAGCTTTTTTGGAAGGAAGTTGGGTCATATGCGATCGTTTTATTGACTCTACCGCTTGTTATCAATCTACAAACTCTAACCTGAGTTTACATATGATATATGAATTACACAAAAAATTAATGATTTTTAATACTGACAATATCAATATAAACGATGTAACTAAGGATAAAAATATTGCAGCCTCTAAAGCAGATATTACTGATTATCAACAGCAAGCAATTATGCCAAATTTAACTTTCTTTCTAGATATCCCGCCAAATATTGGTCTAGAAAGAGCAAATTCTCGAGGAGATGTAAATAAATTTGAAGAGAAAAATATTTCTTTTCATAATATGGTATATAATTCTTTCAAAAAAATTAAATCAATAGATAAAGACAGGTTTATAGAAATTGAATCAATTAACAAAACACCAAATGAAATTCACCAAAATATCTTGTATATAATAAATCAATCAAGGATGTAAGGTGCAGCATAAATAGGTGAACACAGAAGAATCCTACAAAATGCTAATATGTATAGTTCAACGCATATTTACTATATAACTTAACTCCAAGTCATAGACAATTACAAGCGGTTTTTCTTAAGTGGTTTAACTTATGTGATACGGTGTCATATTAGTCGATTCTATTAAACGGACTAAATTCTTCATTTAAATGATTTTCTTTATACAAATTATCATTATTATCTAAATTATCTAAATTATCTAATATTTTAGTTGGTTTATAATTTGATTGATCATTATCAATTTTAAATGCTTCAATTATAGAGTTCTTTTTAGTGGATAACTCACCAGTGTCAGGATCAACCATTGCTAGTTCAATGGAATCCGGAACAATAAAATCCACTGATGGCTCATCTTTGTATCCATTTTGCATAAAATTTACAAAAACAGGCAATGCGACTGATGCGCCAGATTCTCTGTTACCAAGAGTTTTAGGGTCATCATAACCAATATATGTACCGACTACAATTTTAGGAGTAAAACCCATAAACCAAGTGTCTTTAGCTTGATTTGTAGTTCCAGTTTTGCCAGCCATTATTTGTTTTATATGACGAGCCCCTCGGCTAGTTCCTCTTTGAACACCACCCATCATTAAGGAAATAATTTGATAATTACTTGCTTGATCAATTTTTAACTTATTTTTATTATCGTCATTAGTAATGATTGGTGCTAAATTATTAATGCTTGGTGGTAATATTTTATTTTCTGAATCAATTTTATAATTTTGACATTCATTACACTCTGTATAGTCACGTTTATAAATTATATTACCTTTACGATCTTTAATTAGCTCAATATAATGTGGTTCAACTTTATAACCATTATTAGCAATAGCACTATAAGCCATTGTCATTTTAGACAATGTCGTCTCCAATGCTCCTAGGACAATTGATGGGAATATCATAGGGTTATCGTTAATACCAAATCTTTTTATAATATTTGCAATCTTTTCCCAACCTACAAATTTTCCTACTTTAATGGTGATGATATTACGCGATTTCTCAAGCCCTTTACGCATTGTCATAGGACCTACAAAATCATTTGTAAAATTTTTAGGAGTCCATAATGGTAAATTTGGTCCCTGCTCTATTTCAATTGGTTCATCTATAAATATATCATTTGGTTTAACACCAGATTCAAGCGCTGCTAAATATACAAATGGTTTAATTAAAGAACCTGGTTGACGCTTTGCTTGAGTAGTACGATCGAACTTGCTGCTATTGAAATCATAGCCACCCTCGGCTGCTAGTACTTTACCAGTTTTATGATCTACAACCATTATGCCGCCATTAACCTCTGGTATTTGCTCTAACACATAATTTTTATTCTTCTTTTCGACAGCTATAACATCTCCAACTTTCAATAATTTATGTATTGATTTTAAGTTAGTAGCCGCCCATTTCATATGCCTTAAAAAGATTTTAGAAACCGACCCATCTTGTAAGCCGATCTTTGCCTGATTATCTTCGATTTTAAGTATTGTGGCTAATTTATAATGACGCAACCCGTCAGGTTTTCTGATTTTAATTAAATTATTATGCCAATCTGTAGTATCAATATTTCCTAAAGCCCCTCTATACCCACGCTTCCTATCATATTTCTTAATTCCGTAACGCAGCGCATTGGCAGCTGCTATTTGTGTTTTAGAATCAACACAGGTAAAAATAGTCAAACCAGCTGTATAAAAATACTCTTCACCAAACATTCCTATCACTTCGTCTCTAACTTTGTTTGCATAATAATCTGCATCTAAAGTTTCTATTTTGTCAAATTTGGCTAATTTAATCGGTTCAGCAATCGCTTTTCTTGCCTGTTCTTCCGTTATATATCCATCATCATACATACGCCCCAAAACGTAATTCTTTCTTCTAGAAGCTCGTTCATAGTTACGTACAGGATTAAATCTTGACGGGGCTTTAGGCAACGAGGCCAAAATAGCTGCCTCATTTAATGTTAGCTCTTCAACAGATTTATTAAAATAATTCAAAGCAGCAGCTGCAACACCATAAGCCCCCTGCCCTAAATAAATTTGATTTAAATATAATTCTAGAATTTGTTCTTTGCTAAAAGTTTGGGTAACTTTGTAAGATAAAATTGCCTCTTTTATTTTACGCTCCAAAGAGCGCTCGGAAGTAAGCAAGAAATTTTTAACTACTTGCTGAGTAATAGTTGATCCCCCTTCAACCCTTCTATTATTCAAAATACGAGTCACATTATTTATAGCTGCACGAACAATACTAGTAGGGTCAATTCCTTGATGATCATAGAAATTCTTGTCTTCTGCTGCAATAAATGCTTCTGTAAGCGATTTTGGTAGCGCGTTAATAGGTACAAAAATTCGGCGCTCTTTTGCGTATTCTTCTATTAACTTTCCATCAGATGAATAGATTCTAGTAACAGATGGTGGGTAATATTGTTCTAGCTCAGAATAATCTGGCAAATCTTTATTATAATGATAAATAACATATGCAATAGTTAATGAACCAGTAATTACTGCAAATAAAAACATTTTACTGCAAAAAATTATAAATCTTAATAACATAATTTTAATTATCTACTTAAACAAACTCTTATTTTATAAGACACACGTACTTCAACATATATTCAATATTTCGATATATTTAAACTAAACCACTTCACCAGTCACGCTAATAGCTGATCCTTTAGTGATTCTGACATTTACAATTTGACCAATCATTTTTTGATCCACATTATTTACGTATGCAGATTGCATATAAGGAGTTTTACCAACTATATCACCTTCAAATTTACCAGTTTTTTCTAATAATACAGGCATAATTTTACCAACAGAATTTTCATTTAATAGTAATTGTTGCCCAGATAGCTCTTTCTGCAATATAGCTAACCTTTCGGCTTTTGCAGCTTCTGGCACTTGTTCCATAGAGGCTGCAGGCGTGCCAGGGCGCGGGCTATATTTGAATGAAAAACATTGGCCATATTTAATTTTCTTTACTAGATCTAAAGTATCTGCAAAATCCTCATCGCTTTCACCCGGGAATCCAACTATAAAATCAGATGACATCACTATATCGGGCCTTGCAACTCTTAGCTTGTCAATAATAGTAAAATACTCTTCCCTAGTATGCTTTCTGTTCATTGCTTTTAAAATTTTGTTAGAACCAGATTGCACAGGTAAATGCAAAAATGGCATTAATTTTGGCTCCGTACCATGCAACGCAATCAAATCGTCATTCATATCTCTTGGGTGCGAAGTAGTATAACGAATCCTCTCTAAACCATTGATTTTTGATGTGTGACGAATTAAATCTGCTATTGAATAATCTTGACCATCTATGGTTTTTCCATGATAAGCATTTACGTTCTGTCCAAGTAAATGAACTTCCTTCGCACCATCTGCAACAACTGCCATTGATTCGCGATATATTTCTTCTACCTTGCGCGAAAACTCCGCCCCTCTTGTATATGGCACTACGCAAAATGTGCAAAATTTATCACAACCTTCTTGTATTGAAACAAAAGCACTAGCACCTTGCCCTTCATAATTAGTTGGTAGATTATCAAATTTTTCTTCTTCAACAAAGTCAAGATCTATTAAATTTTTTTCTGATCTTGCCAATTTTGAAATTAAATCTGGTAATGTGTGATAAGATTGAGGACCAACTACTATGTCTACGTAATTTGCGCGCTTGAATATTTCTTCACCTTCTGCCTGCCCAACACAACCAGCAACAACAATAATCATATTACTAAAACCTTGCTTTAAGCGCTGATCCTTTATTTTTTTAATACGACCCAATTCTGAGTAAACTTTCTCAGAGGCTTTTTCTCTAATATGACAAGTATTTAAAATAACCATATCAGCATCATGCATATCTTCTGTAGATTCAAAGCCAAATGGGGCAAGTAATTCCTGCATTTTAATTGAATCATATACATTCATTTGACATCCATAAGTTTTAATAAAAAGCTTTTTAGACATAATTGAGTTTTGCTATAAATATTACGTTAATTATTAAGTGACAAAAATATTTGTGGAATGTATCATAGTTTAAATATTATTTACACAATAATTTCAATAATCAAAATAATTTTATAACGAATAATAATCGTTATAATTAATAATAATTACAATAATTACGATGGAAAAAATCAATTGGTACGGTAGCTACAGCTTGGCTCAAAGAGAAGTAAGACGTTTTTTGCGTGTATATAATCAAACTATTTTTACACCAGTGATTTCTGCTTTGATTTTTCTAGCAGTATTTGTACTGGCAATTGGCGTAAATCGCCCAGATATACACGGTATAAAATTTATCAACTTTATGGGTTATGGGCTAATTATTATGAGTATCGTACAAAACGCTTTTGCTAATAGCTCTTCATCTTTCATAATGAGTAAGGTTATTGGCTATATTTCAGATATACTAACTCCTCCTTTAGGTGGGGTAGAAATTATAATAGCATTTACAATTGGCTCTACATTACGTGGTATTCTAGTTGGTATAGCCGTATCAATAGCTTTAATTCCTTTTATTGAATATAGTTTATGTCATCCGTTTTTATTAATTTTTTATGTGATTTTTTCATGCACATTATTAGGTCAGCTTGGGATTTTATCAGGATTAATTTCCAATTCATTTGATCAAAATTCAGCAATTACTAGCTATTTAATAACTCCACTTTCATTTCTTTCTGGAACTTTTTATTCTGTTAGCGCTTTGCCTATTTTTTTTCAAAAAATTAATATAATAAATCCTTTTTTCTATATGGTTGATGGGTTTAGATATTGTATCACTGATTATTCTGACGGTAATATTCACATTGGAATAACTTTCTTAATTATAGCTAATATTATTTTTTATTTATTCTTAAAAAATCTGATTGATAGCGGTTGGAGAATTAAAAATTAGAAACACGCATAATTTAACTCAACTTTACCATAATATCACTCAATAAAATCAGGGGTGATTAGGAATCACACCCTTTCTCATTTATCTTTATTTACTTACTATATCTTTTTTAAACTATTTTACATTTCTATTACTTAAAAATTTTGATATAATTAAAGTAGTAACACTTGTTTGTTACTTCCTAAATATATTAATTATTAAGATAATAGGCGCTAAAGTACTTAGTTACACAATATTTACATTAATAAATTATTTATAATACAGTAAATTTAAGAAGGGGTAATATATGATACAAAATCAAGAAAATCTACATCAGATTAATGAAAATGATCTATTAATAGTAGCTAAAGAGTGGAAAAAACAATGCAAAACATTTGGAAAAAATATAATAACTCATTATAAATATTTTTGGTATCCTCAAATTGCAAAAAATACGAATATTGATCTAAAAAAAGTTATCATTATAATAGAAAGTAATTTTTATTATTGCTCGCAACAAGAGGCAGAAAAATTTCTAAATGAGTTTGCAGAATTCAAGAATATTACTTTAAATACAGATGTATTCCCTATGAATACCTATCATGCATATGATTTATTATATAACAAAATAGCAACTCCAGAAAATGAATTATTTGATCACATACTTTATTATGCAAGCATTGATCCTGTCTGCTCTCACAACTTATTAGCCAAGAAAATTATAAAAAAAGAAGATAAATATTTTGATAACATATTATACAGTGCTATACAAAGTCCTATTTGTGCTTATTACTTGATTTTTAATGAATTAATAAAAAAAGAAGATAAATATTTTGATGATACATTATATGAAGCCATGTCCGATCCTATTTATGCTTTTTATTTGATTTTAGAAGGAACGATAACAGAAAAAGAAATATGGTTTAATGATATATTATCAAAAGTTATAAACAAACCAATATATTGTTATTATTTAATTTCTGAAGAAGTAATAACACAAAAAGATGAATGTTTCCAAAACTTACTAGATAGTATCAAGTCTAATTCATATTTATATAATATGTTACTAGGAAAAAATATTCCAGATGTTAAACTTTCTTTAGAAAAAGAATCAACAAATAACAAAGAAATAGTTGGGGAGAACGATTTAAGTTATGATCATTTAGATTCTGAGTAATAAAACATGTAGTAAATACGCCTTAAAATAATAAAAATAATAAATGTAAAAAATTTACAATAAAAATAATAACTGTAAAAAATTTATAATAAACACTAAAGGTATTATGGCTATCAGAATATAATCTACAAAGCCCGTTAAAGATTCATTCTTTTTTGGCTCACCATATTGATTTTTTTGTAACATTCCAATATCACATAACAAGTACATATACATTATCCATGATATAATAGGAATAAATAGTAACAAAACCCACCAACCTGATTTACCAAGATCATGAAACCTTCTAACACAACATGAAATAGAAGCAAGTTCACTAAATAATCTAAAAAACACGCCAAAAAATAAAATAATAAATTCTATAATTTTAAAACCAATATTTGTGCTAAAAGAATAAGTTGTTATATCCGATATAGTAAGAAAATATATAATATCTATAATTCCATTAAGGGTATACATTCCCCAAATATCTTTTCTATCTGCCCTGCTTTTAAAATCTAGGAAATTTTTAAGATTTTCAATATATCTAGAAAATAATAATGATCTCATAATTTAAGTACCGTAATATTTCTTTATCTAAATTGAGAATATGCGAATTTCAGCGGGTAACGTTAATGCACTTATCTCCACTAACGCACACTCACTACGTTGCACATTTGGCAGATTATAGCATAATTTGATTTGATATTATATGAATATTTTTATAGTGGATCGAAAACAAGTTATATCTTTAGCTATTTTTTCTACAAATTAGCACTTTTTTCTTAAAATAGCGATTCTATTTCTTTTACAAAAGCACTAACATTTAGAATGTATCAATTTTACTAAAAATATATTAACAATCTAAACTTACCCTTAAATTTGGATTTGGGTTATATAGTAAGAATTTCCTGTTCCTTATTTTTTACACTAACATCAATCTTTTTCATAAAATCATCTGTTAGTTTTTGCACTTCATCTGCATATTCATGATATTCATCTTTAGAAATATCATTATCTTTTTCCATTTTTTTCAAAGAGTCCATACCATCTCTACGAATATTGCGTAATGAAATTTTAGTATTCTCACCATATTTATGAGCCAACTTAACCAATTCTTTTCTACGCTCTTCGCTAAGAGGGGGTAAATTCATTCTAATCAATTGCCCGTCAGACATTGGATTCAAGCCCAAATTAGCATCTGCTATAGCTTTTTCTACTGTTTTTACCATACCCTTGTCCCAAACTTGCACAGTAATAGTTGTTGCATCTGGTGTTGCAAGCGTTCCTACTTGCGATAAAGGCATTTTATTGCCATAAGCCTCAATTATTACTGGATCTAGTAAATTTACAGAAGCTCTTCCTGTACGCAGGCCACTAAATTCTTTATCTAGTACGGCTATTGCTTTATGCATTTTATCCGTTAATATATTTTTTTGATCTTGATCCATTAATTTCCTCTTTGTATTAAACTATATATTAAATAAATTTTTGCTCATTAAATGAGTTTTTACTTACTACTTGTTAAATGAACTTCACCTGTTAAGTTAAGTTCTGTTTGTTGTGTTAACAAACTCTGTTTATTAAACTTAGTTACTAATTTCCACGTATAATAGTAAATTCACCTTGATCTTGTAATACCTTAGCAAAATTACCTCGTTTTTTAATAGAAAAAACTTTAATAGGTAGATTATTTTCTCTTGCAACTGCAATAGCTGCCATATCCATTACTTTTAATCCGTCTTTAAGCACGTCAGTATATGTAATTTCATCATATCTTTTAGCATTATTGCTTTTTTTAGGATCGATATCATAAACACCACCAACATTAGTGCCTTTGAATAAATAATCGCAATTCATCTCTATAGCACGTAACACCGCTGCGCTATCTGTTGTAAAAAATGGGTCGCCAATACCTGCTGCAAAAATTACTACTCTATTTTTTTGCATATGTCTTCTAGCCCTGCGTCTTATATATGGTTCGCATATGCTGGTCATCGGTATAGCTGATTGTACTCTAGTATATATACCATTTTTTTCCATAACGCTTTGCAAAGCAATTGCATTAATTACAGTAGCCAGCATTCCCATATAATCGGCAGAGGCTCTTTCTATGCCAAGCATAGAAGCATCAGCGCCGCGATAAATATTTCCACCACCAACAACAACACATACTTGAATTCCCAAATTACAAACCTCTTGTATATCTTTAGCGATTGCTGTAAGAATATCGATATCATGGCCGTAGCCTTTATTACCCATTAAGGCTTCACCAGAAACTTTGAATAGAACTCTTTTGCAATTATTAAGCGACATAATCTTAATATATCAAAATTTGATTTTTATTGCTTGCAACATTAGCTTAAGTATTATTTTTGTCAAGCATAACGAAACAATAAACTATTATATAAAAAACTATTAAAAAATCATTGGTTTTCATACCCAAGATTTGTATGATAGCTTGGATATGTTATGCACAATATTTTTATAAAGATAAATTAATAATTTGGATAAAAATCTAGATAACCTTGACTAAATAATCCGAACTAATAAACAACAAATATAATTAAACTAAATAAATACAGAATAAAATATGCCAAAATTAACTATTGATGATAATGAAATCGAAGTTGAAGAAGGTTTGACTGTAATGCAGGCTTGCAAGCAGATCGGCATTGAAATACCTCATTTTTGTTTTCACAAAAAGTTAAAAATTGCTGGTAATTGTAGAATGTGCCTAGTTGAAATGGAAAGAGCACCAAAACCAATTGCATCTTGTGCAACGACCGTATTTGACGGGATGAAGATCAAAACCAATACTCCTAAGATAAAAAAAGCCCGCTCAGGAGTTATGGAATTTTTACTTGCCAATCATCCGCTTGACTGCCCTATTTGCGATCAAGGTGGTGAATGTGATTTGCAAGACCAAGCATTCAAATATGGCAAAGGCAGCAGTCGTTATTCTGATAATAAAAGAGCCGTTAGAGATAAAAATTTAGGTCCATTAGTAAAAACACAAATGACTCGTTGTATTCATTGCACAAGATGTGTTCGTTTTGCGACAGAAATTGCTGGAGTTCAGGAGCTGGGAGCTATTAATCGTGGTGGTAGTATGGAAATTACTAGCTACTTGGAAAAAGCACTAACCTCAGAGCTTTCTGGCAATATTATAGATTTATGTCCTGTAGGGGCGCTCACCTCAAAACCCTATGCATTTACTGCTCGCAGCTGGGAGCTTGAAAAAACAGAGTCAATTGATGTTATGGATGCGTTAGGCTCTAACATAAGAATTGATTCAAGAGGAATGGAGGTAATGCGTATATTGCCCAAATTAAATGAAGAAATTAATGAAGAATGGATTTCGGACAAAGCTAGATTTGTTGTTGATGGTTTGAAAGTACAACGTTTAGATACGCCGTATATTCGCAAAAATGCCAAATTATCAGCAACAAGCTGGGATCAGGCTTTATCATTAATAGAAAAAAATATCAGCTCTATAAAAAATACGGAAATAGCCTCAATTTCTGGCAGCACCACTTCTGTTGAATCAATGTTTTTAGTAAAACAACTATTTAAAAAACTTGGCTCTAACAAAATTGACTCAAATCAATTTAATTATAAATTTGATAGATCAAGCCGGGCTAATTATTTATTTAATACTACTATAGAAAAATCGGCAGAATCAGATGTTTGTCTGCTTATTGGCGCTAATATAAGAGCATCAGCGCCAGTGTTAAATGCAAGAATAGGGCAAGCAGTTAGATCTAATAAAATGTATATCGCAAATATTGGCAAGGCTAGTGATCAGACTTATCATATAGATGAGCTTGGTAATGACTTGTCTTTATTGGAATCAATACTGGCTGGTAAAGGAGATTTCGCAAAGCGCTTGAAAGCAGCAAAAAAACCAATGATTATTATTGGTTCTGATGCTTTATCGCGCAATGATGGGCATGCAATATTAGCATTAGCACATGCTATAGTGAAAAAATATAAAATAGTTACCAAAGATTGGAATGGTTTTAATATTCTGCATGATCATGCCTCGGCAGTTGGAGGGCTTGATATTGGTTTTATTTATGGAAAATCTGGTCAAGGTAGTGCTGATATTTTAAAACAATCACGAAATGGTAAGGTTAAGGTGCTTTATTTACTGGGCGCTGATGATTTTGATACTAATTTAATTGGCGATGATTGTTTTGTAATCTACCAAGGTCATCATGGTGACAAGTCAGCAAAACGTGCTGATGTTATTTTGCCTGAAGCTGCCTATACTGAACAAGATGCTATTTTTGTAAATATGGAGGGGCGTCCGCAATATGCTCGCGGAGCAATTTCACCACCAGGCATGGCTAAAGAAACTATAGAAATTATTAATTTGCTAGCAGATAGACTAGATCTTGAATTGTCGCTGAATAATATACAATTAAATAATCTTGACAATATACGCAAATCTTTAGCGCAGGAATATAAAATATTTGCTAACATGGATAATATTATTTCTAATGAATCTGATAAATTTACAGAATTTAAATTCGATATCAAACTGCTAAAAAAGCCATTGCAAAGCATTATTAAAAATTATTATATGACTGATCCAATTAGTAGAGCATCTGTAACTATGGCAAAATGCACTAAAGAAATCAATAGCTTACGGAAAGTATGTAAACTAACTAACTCAGATAACTTAAGTAGCGCAACTAATTTCAATAATATAGATAAATTACAAAAGGAGGCTACATAAATGCTAAACCTGATAGTAGAATATATAACACCTATTCTTTTTATTGTTGCCAAAATTTTGTTAATCACATTACCTCTTTTATTGTCCGTAGCTTACTTAACTTACGCAGAGCGTCGAATAATTGGTTTAATGCAAATGCGCAGAGGTCCGAATGTAGTTGGGCCTATGGGGCTTTTGCAGCCTATTGCAGATGCAGTAAAGCTTATGTTTAAAGAGGTTATTATTCCAACAAAGGCCAGTAAAATTGTATTTATTATCGCTCCAATGATAACTTTTATTTTAAGCCTAATTGGTTGGGCGGTAATTCCGTTTGGTAAAAACATGGTTCTGGCAGACATTAATGTGGGGGTATTATATATTTTAGCCGTTTCTTCCTTAGGTGTGTATGGAATAATCATGGCTGGTTGGGCTAGTAATTCGAAATATGCTTTTTTAGGCGCTATTCGATCATCTGCTCAAATGATTTCTTATGAAGTGTCAATGGGGTTAGTGATAGTTACAGTGCTGATAGTTACCGGGACATTAAATCTTACCGAAATTGTTGAATATCAAAAAACCATGCCTCTCTGGATTCAGCTATTAATGGCTCCGATGTCTGTAATCTTTTTTATTTCTGTACTAGCTGAAACAAATAGATTACCTTTTGACTTGCCTGAAGCTGAAGCAGAATTGGTTGCGGGATATAATGTTGAATATTCCTCTATGAGTTTTGCTATGTTCTTTCTTGGTGAATATGCAAATATGATTCTAGTTAGTGCCATTACCGTTACTTTCTTTATGGGCGGGTATTTGCCACCTTTTAATATTGAATTTCTAAAAATAATACCTGGTATTATTTGGTTTATGTTAAAAGTTGCATTTTTATTATTCATATTTTTATGGATAAGAGCAACTTTGCCGCGATATAGATATGATCAATTAATGCGTATTGGTTGGAAAGTTTTCTTGCCTTTAACTTTATTTTGGGTAATTTTAGTTTCATCTCTTTTAATGTTAACTGATAATTTACCAGGATAAATAAAACAAAAAAATAAAATGATAAAATATTTAAAAAGCTTAGCTTTATATGAAATATTAGTTGGCATGGCGCTAACTTTAAAATATTTCTTCAAACGCAAAGTTACTATTAATTATCCTTACGAAAAAAGTCCAATAAGTCCACGCTTTAAAGGTCAACACGCTTTACGTCGTTATGCAAATGGAGAAGAACGTTGCATTGCCTGCAAATTATGCGAGGCTATTTGTCCAGCCCAGGCTATTATAATAGAAGCAGAAGAACGCTCGGATGGGAGTCGCCGAACAACTAGATATGATATAGACATGACAAAATGTATATATTGTGGTTTATGCCAAGAGGCATGCCCCGTAGATGCAATTGTCGAGGGGCCAAATTTTGAATTCGCAACAGAAACTCATGAAGAATTGCTTTATAATAAAGAAAAATTACTAAAAAATGGTGATATTTGGGAAAAAGAATTAGCTCAAAAATTAAAAAGCGATTATTTATACAGATAAAATTAGGTGAAATATGGTATTATTTTTTTATTTATTCGCAGCACTTGTAACTCTTAGCTCTGTTATGGTTGTCAGTAGTCGTAATCCTGTGCATGCTGTATTATGGCTGATTTTTGCTTTTTGCAATTGTTCTGGTTTAATGGTGATTATCGGAGCTGAATTTTTGGCAATGATGTTAATCATTATTTATGTTGGTGCTGTTGCTGTATTGTTTTTATTTGTAGTTATGATGCTTGATATTAATTTTTCTGAATTCAAAGGAAAGATTAGTATGAATTTTAACTTAGCATTTATATTAGCATTATTTTTATTTGCTGATTTAGTTATCATAATATTGCTAGGTACAAAAACCATAATACCTGTAACTAATTATTCTTTTATTATAAACCCTGATATTGGCAACGCTTATGCTATCGGTAGGGTTTTATATACTGAATTTATTTTACCATTTCAAACAACTGGTATTATCTTGTTTGTTGCGATGATCGCAAGTATTGCCTTAACATTACGTTCAAGACCAGGTGTAAAAAGGCAAAATGTTTCTAAGCAATTAAACAGAAATAAAGAAAATAGTTTAGCTATAGCTAAAATTGACGGAAAATCAGGACTAGACAATTTAAATTATGACGATTAATCAAATTTCTTTAGAACATTATCTAATTTTATCATCCTTGTTGTTTTCAATTGGTGTTACTGGATTATTTATGAATCGTAAGAATGTTATAACGATTCTAATGTCTATAGAAGTGATGCTTTTGGCTGTGAATTTGAATTTTGTAGTTTTTTCAGTATATTTACAAAATATTATCGGTCAGGTATTTAGCATTATAATATTATCGATTGCAGCAGCAGAAGTTTCAATAGGGCTAGCGATTTTAGTATTATATTTTAGGAATCGTGGTTCGATTGAAATTGAGGATATCAATCAGATGAAAGGATAATTTAATTTAAATGATGATTTAACTCAAATCATCAAATAATAAAAAGACAATAAAAAGATAATTTAAATATTTAAATTGGTCGAAATATTTAAATGATCAATGAATATTTTAAAAACAAGAATTTATACAAAATAATTTATAAAAGAGCAATTTATGGAATTAGCACTTAAATTGATTATATTCTTGCCTTTAATATCTGGTATATTAAACGGTATTTTTTATAAAAAACTTAGTAATAAATCAGCTGGGAGAATTGCAATTCCTGCTATTATTATAACCCTGCTTGCAACAATATTTGTTTTCCTGGAAGCTGGTATAAAAAAACAAATATTACATATCTTAATTGCAAATTGGCTGCATTTTGAATTTATAAATAATTCTATAGAAGCGAATTGGGCAATTTATGTCGATCAACTAACAGCGATAATGTTCTTACTAGTAAATACTGTATCTGCTGTTGTACATATATATTCTCTGGGGTATATGTCTAATGATAAGAATTTACCTAAATTTTTATCATATTTATCTTTATTTACCTTCTTCATGCTTTGCTTAGTATCTTCTGACAATTTCTTACAAGTATTTTTTGGTTGGGAGGGGGTTGGTCTATGCTCTTATCTATTAATTGGTTATTATTACGAAAAAGAATCAGCAAATAAAGCTGCTATTAAAGCTTTTATCGTCAATAGAGTCAGTGATTTTGCTTTTATCATCGGTATTGTAATGATAATTACATATACTGGCTTTGTGGATTTTGAGAATATTTTTGCCCAAGCAGAGATTTTATCAAGCAGTAAATTATATATTTATAATGTAGAATTCGTCATCTTAGATATTATTTGTTTAATGCTGTTCATTGGCTGTATGGGAAAATCAGCGCAGATAGGTATGCATGTGTGGCTTCCGGATGCAATGGAAGGCCCTACCCCAGTATCTGCATTAATTCACGCAGCAACCATGGTTACAGCTGGTGTATTTTTACTTGCTAGATGCTCATTCATATTTGAATATAGCCCAATTATATTGCAACTAATTACCATCATTGGAGCAGTTACTTGTTTATTCGCAGCTCTTATAGCTATTTTGCAAAAAGATATAAAAAAGATTATCGCTTATTCAACATGCTCGCAATTAGGTTATATGTTTTTTGCATGCGGGGTTTCTGCTTATCAGGCTGCTATGTTTCACTTAGTAACACATGGATTTTTTAAAGCTTTATTATTTTTATCTGCAGGTAGTGTAATTCATGCTTGTCATGAGCAAGATATATTTAAAATGGGTGGGTTACGCAAAAAAATGCCAATTACCTATGCTAATTTTTGGGCAGGGTCTCTAGCTATTATTGGTATATATCCATTTGCGGGTTTTTATTCAAAAGATTTAATTCTTGAATCTGCTTATCTTCATGGAAATATAGGTGAATTTGCCTTTATATTAGGTATTATAGCAGCTTGTTTAACGGCTATTTATTCTTTAAAAATAATTATATTAACATTTCACGGTGATACTAGATTAGAGAAAAAAACTTTTGATAAGATAAAAGAGTCGCCTTCTGTAATGAATATACCCTTATTGGCATTAATAGCAGGCACTTTATTTTCAGGGATGCTAGGATTTTACATTTTAAATATTAGCAATCCTTATGGATTTTTTTCAAATAGTATATTTAATCTAACGATAAGCGATCATGAACACCATGTTCCCTTAATTATACAATCATTACCATTAATAGTGGGAATAGTTGGTATGATGATTGCTGCATTTGTTTATATGAGAAGAAGCTTTGTAATATCTGAGAAATTTATATCTAAACTTATATCTAAACCAGGAGAGTCAGGAGAGTTTTTAAGTAAAACTATAGAATGCATACATTCTATAATCAAAAATAGATTCTTTTTCGATGAGTTTTATCATATTACTTTTGTAAAAACTGTTAAATGCTTAAGTCATATAGTCCATAAATTTGACGTTAATGTAATAGATCGTTTTGGACCTAACGGAATTAGTTCTTTGACAAAGAATTTTGCTTGTATTATACGCAAGATACAAACCGGTTATATATTTAATTATGCATTATATATTATATTTGCACTAATATTTTGTATTACATTTTTTATAGTAAACTATCTACATCTACAACAAATATGGGGAATATAAATGTCAAATTTACCAATTTTATCTATTTGTATTTTATTGCCATTATTTAGCGCTTTATATATTACATTTTTTGTATCTCATGGCAAATCACTAAACAAGCAAATATATGCTATGTATGTAGCTATTTTAGCGTCGCTTCTTACGCTCATAGCAACGACTTATTTAATATTTAGTTTTGACAATAAAGTTTCTGGCTTTCAATTTGTAGAAAAATATAGTTGGATAAATTTCCTTGGTCTTGAATTTCATTTAGGTGTTGATGGATTATCATTATATTTTATTTTTCTAACTGCTCTGTTAACATTAATTTGCATCGTAGCTAGCTTATTTACAATTAAGAAAAATATCAAAGAATTTTTACTATGTTTTTTATTACTTGAATCTTTTTGCATAGGTACATTTTCTGCATTAAATTTATTGTTATTTTACGGATTCTTTGAGGTAATATTAATACC
This sequence comes from Alphaproteobacteria bacterium, assembly GCA_020627625.1. GTDB lineage: Bacteria > Pseudomonadota > Alphaproteobacteria > Rickettsiales > Rickettsiaceae > Megaera_A. The sequence continues at coordinate 21,943 of JAHDGL010000009.1, forward strand.
GATCTATTTAATAATAGGCGTTTGGGGTGGAGATAATAGAATTTATGCAGCTGTTAAGTTCTTTTTATATACATTTTTTGGCTCGGTATTTTTATTAATTTCTTTAATATACATATATAATAATACCGGCACCTTCGATGTTACTGAGCTTGTGCTAATATTACCTTATTACTCTTTAGAAATTCAACAATATTTATGGCTAGCTACTTTTATTGCATTTGCAGTAAAAATTCCTATCATACCATTTCATACTTGGCTCCCTGATGCACACGTTGAGGCCCCTGCTGCCGGGTCAGTAATCCTTGCCGGTATTTTGTTAAAACTTGGTGCTTATGCACTTTTAAGAATATCGCTACCAATGTTGCCTCTAGCTTCTGAATATTTCTCAACATATATATTATGGATTAGCGGGATAACAGTAATCTATGCTTCTCTTGTAGCTTTAGCTCAAACTGATATGAAAAAAATGATTGCATATTCATCTATAGCACATATGGGATATGTAACTGCTGGAATATTTAGTTTCAATGTAGTAGGTATTAGCGGAGCAATATTTCAGATGATTAGTCATGGTTTGATTTCTTCTGCCCTATTTTTAATCGTAGGAATGCTTTATGAACGTCATCATACCCGAGATATTAATAAATATGGCGGCGTTGCAGCTAGTATGCCAATAGTTTCAATATTTTTCATGATTGCTATGTTAGGGTCGATTGGCTTGCCAGGATCTAGTGGATTTATTGGTGAGTTTTTGAGCATAGTTGGCGTGTTTAATGCTAAGCCAATAATAGCTATTATATGCGCATTTGGCGTGGTTCTTGGAGCTTTATATATGCTTAGATTATATAAATTTATAGTGTTTGGTAAAATACAAGACGAGGCTATTTCTAAATTTAATGATTTAAAATCATATGAAATTATTGCAATATTGCCTTTAGTTATTTTAATAATATATATTGGTATATTTCCAAATGTAATATTAAATATAATCGAAATACCGGCAAGAAATTTAGCTGAAATTTATTCTAATATTTAAAATAAGAAGCAACTAAAAAATAACTATGTTAAATCAATTCTATATAATATTACCAGAAATTATGCTAGCAATAGTTGCTATATTTGTTCAATTACTTGGGTTGTTTTGCAACAAATCAGCCCATAAATTAGTGCAATTCACACTAATATTATCAACTGCAATTATTTGTTACTTACTATTTTCTTTCGATAATTACGGTATAGCTTTTACAGAATCATTTGCAACGTCATATTCAACTTCTTTCTTTAAAGCATTAATATTTGCTGTTTCTTTGATGAGTATAGTGATTTATCATGATTTAACAAAAATCGCTAAACAAGATTTAAAAATAGAATTTATTACGTTAGTTTTACTCTCAACACTTGGTGGGTTTATTGCAATTTCCGCTCGTGACTTTATATTGTTATTTTGTGGATTAGAGCTTCAAGCTCTAGCCGGATACGCGCTTGCCTCTTTTAATAGCGGTGAAATCAAATCGTCAGAAGCGGGATTAAAGTATTTTACATTAGGGGCGATGATGAGTGCTCTGATGTTAATGGGTATTTCGTTGTTATATGGGTTTAGTGGTAGTATTAGATTTACAGAAATATCAATTATCTTGAATAATGAATTTAATATTGCTCTTGTAGTTGGAACTATTTTTATACTTTCTGCTATTTTGTTCAAATTATCTGCAGCACCATTACATGTTTGGACCCCAGATGTTTATGAAGGCTCGCCTATTTCTTCTGTAAGTTATTTTGCCACTGCTCAAAAATTAATTATACTAATTGTGCTAATTAATTTAATGAATTACTTAATAGGCTCATATACTCCTATTGGCAATAAACTAATAAAAATTATTGCGATAATTTCTATGATTGTTGGTTCATTGGGGGCGATAATGCAATCATCTATTAAACGTTTAATGGCATATAGCACAGTTTTAAACATAGGATATGTTTTAATTGGTATATCACTGCAAACAACAGAAGGTCAGCTTGCAGCTTTAATTTATATGTTAGTTTATATTATTGCTATAATTGCTTTCTTTGCTTGTATAGTTTCTTTATTTGGAGCAAGATCTGATGAGGTTGTCTTTGATGATCTAAAAGATATCGCCAACAAACGTAAAACTTTAGCAGCTTCTATAGCTATTATTATGTTTTCAATGATAGGCCTACCGCCGATGGCTGGCTTTTTTGGTAAATACTATATTTTCTATAATGCCATTAACCAAGGTGAATTTGCTTTAGCTACATTAGGTATATTAACTAGCGTGATAGCTGCCTTTTACTATTTGAAGATAATAAAATATATGTATTTTATGGATGGTAATAAAAATATAACAATAATTCCTACCTCGAATGGATTAAGATTCATAACAATAATTAGCTTGGCTTTTATTTTATTTTTCTTTGCTTCTATACCAATATATCAAATATAATTTCAAATATTAATATGACATTAAACTGCATAAAAAATTATAATCTACTAATATTTGAAAGCTTAGATAGCACTAACTCAGAGGCTCTACGTTTAGCGAGTGTGGGAGTTGATGGAAATGCAATAATTTTATCAAAAGAACAAACGGCCGGGCGTGGGCAAAAAGGCACAAGGTGGGTTTCTTTAGAAGGTAATTTACATGCTAGCATTTTACTAGATAGTAGTGCTGATCCTAAAAATCATCCACAATTATCTTTTATTATTGCAAATGCGGTTCATGATTCTATAAAAGAACTTGCCAGAGCCTCTAAATTAAATCTGGATATAAGGTTAAAATGGCCTAATGATATTTTAATCAATAATAAAAAAGTAGCTGGTATATTACTTGAATCTATTAATTTTAATAGTAAACATTACGTAATAATTGGTCTTGGTATTAATATTATGCAAGCTCCATTATCTCTTAAAAAGACAGTAACTTCTTTATTGAATGAAAATATCAAATTAAATCACCCTCATGAATTTTTAAATATTCTGATTGATAAATTTGATCGGCTATATAGTCAGTGGCTTATTGGTAATGATTTCACAAAAACCAAAGAATATTGGATGAAATACGCTTATAATTTAAATAAACCAATTACCGTTGGTAATGGCGTAAATCGTATCTCCGGAATATTTAGAGGCATAAATTCAGATGGCTCTATGAAACTAGAACTTGCAAGCGGCAAATTATGCAATATAACTAATGGAGAAGTATTATTAAATAACCGCAAGCTATAAATAAAAGTTACTAATAAATACAAAAAAATATCAATACATGCCCTCTCCTGTCATTTCTGTAATTTTAGTTCAACCGCAAATGGGTGAAAATATTGGAGCCGCTGCTCGTGCTATGAAGAATTTTGGCATTAGCGATTTGCGTATAATTTCACCAAGAGATGGTTGGCCCAATGCAAAAGCTCAAAATATGTGCGTTGGTGCAATTGATTTAATTAATAATGCAAAAATATATACATCTATCAAAGATGCTATTAGTGATCTAGAATATGTATATGCAACTACTGCTGTACCAAGAGACCTAAATAAAAACTATGTTCTCTCAAAAAATTTAAAAAATGATATACCTAATGTACGTTCTTTAGGCATAATGTTTGGTAGAGAAAATTGTGGTTTAAATAATCAGGAAATTTCCCAAGCTAATAAAATTATTACAATCGATACGCAAATTGACTTTAGTTCGTTAAACCTTGCTCATTCTGTTGCAGTAATTTGTTATGAATTATTTCAGAGTAAAAAACACCTTCGCTCAGATCTAGATAATGCACAAGAATTGGCTACCCAAAATGAAATGGAATATTTTTACAAACATTTATTTACAGAGCTTGATCATAAGAATTTTTTCCGAACCTCTGACAAAAGAAAAGTCATGAATCTAAAAATTCGTAATTTATTTTCCCGGATTGACAATCTATCCAAGAAAGAATTACAAACATTACGAGGTATTATTTCGATTCTATCAAATCGTTATAGTAAGTGACCGCAAGATATGGATAGAAGATAAAGTTTATTTACTATCGCTCAATATTTTTCCTGGAGCTGTTGGCAAGATGTAGACTACATCCCCTTTAGATTTACGAAAAGTTTTTGTTTTTAATTTTTGTTGAGCAGGTTCATGTTGAGCAGGTTCAAATGTTGCGCTATTTTCGAATGCATAAAATCTATCATGATTTGCCGGATCTAGGACTTCAGCATGAATAGGTAGCGCCTCTGGATAGCACCTACAACCATAATCCTCTTTAGGGTGATACATGTCATCGCCATATTTGAATACTCTTCCTTCTAGGGCAGAATGAGCCCCCCTTACCCTATCATCTCCAGCAGTTCTCCATATGTAATAGTCGATT
>JAHDGL010000064.1 GCA_020627625.1 Alphaproteobacteria bacterium
CAAATAATTTAGCGGATGTACAGCATATTGCATCATTAAAACAAAATAATTTATATGATAATACTAATTATACTAAAGGAATGGTACATGCTAGATTCTTGGAATATAAACAAGCAATTAAATGTCTAGAATTAGCCAGAGAGGAGGGGAGAGAAAATATCAATATATTATATGACTTATTCAATTTATATAACAGACTAGGTTATAATGATAAAGCAATAAATATATGCGATACTTTATTAAAAATAGATGGCGAAGTAATTAGTTATAGAAATGCTAGGATATTAAGTGATTTAGGTTCTAGTTATGGAAAAAAATGTGAATTTCGTGAATCTATAAAATATCTCAAAAAATCTTTAAATATTTTTTTGTTAATTCATGATAAAAATTTAAATCATATAGATATTGCTACATGCTATAATAATTTGGGTATTAGTTACAATTCGATAGGTGAATATAAAACAGCAATGTGGTATTTAAATCAAGCTTTAAGTATTTATTTAAAAAATAAATCACAAATAAAATATACCGATATAGCTACATGTTATGACAATATAGGCAATAGTTATGTCTTAATGAAAGAGTATGAATTAGCTATTAATTATCAAATACAAGCTTTAAAAATCAGAATCAAGAATTATGAGTTTAAACCTAACCATCCTGATATTGCAATGTCATATAATAATTTAGGTATTTACTATGCTTCCATGAAGCAATATAATAAGGCTGTGCATTACTATAATAAAGCGCTAGAGATTAAATTAATTGCTTACAAAGCAAATATAAATCATCGAGATATTGCAATGATTTATAATAATTTAGGTGATAGTTTTTGTCAAAAAAATGAACATTTTTTTGCCCTAGGTTATTATCTTAAGGTTTATCATAAAAAAAAAAAATACACGCAGCAAATTTAAATCATCTGGATATTGTAGTATGTTGTGAAAAATTATGTAACAGTTATGCATATTTAGAAGATTATGATAAAGCAGTGAATTTTTGTAAAGAGATTTTGAATGTTAAATTAAAAAAATATGAATTAGATGCAAATCATATAGATTTTACTAAATATTATAATAAATTGGGTGCTTTTTGTAATGAAAAAAAAGATTATGATGAGGCAATTGTTTGTTGTGAAAAAGCTTGGAATATCAGATTAAGTCTACAAAAAAAATTAGATTTAGAAAATGCAACACAAATTATTGATGCTGATATATTGGATAATTTAGGTAATAGTTACTATTTGAAGAAAGAATATGAAAAAGCTTTAAATTATCATATTAAAGCTTATAATATTAGATTAAAAATTCAACAAACCAATATAGAGTATACAGATATTGAAACGAGTTATATTAATTTGGGGGTTAATTATAAAGCACTAAAAGAATATGATAAATCGATTGATTATTATGTTAAAGCATTGGAAATTTATACAATGCAGCCTATTTTAAATCATATAAAGATTGCTAAAAATTATTATAATTTGGGTAATGTATATTATATTGTAAGAAGATATGATAAAGCAATATTATGTTATAAAAATGCATTGAATTATTTTGATACCATAATACATTTAGTTTCAAAATCTTCATATATAAAAAAATGCAGGGATAATATAGAAAATTGTATACAGCAAAAATTTTTTGAACAGAAAATAACAGAAGAATTTAAAAAAATAAAAGTTAAATATCAAAATAGTGATAATGATTTAGAGTTAGAGTTTGAAATAAATGATATATCTGAAAAAATAATAGTAAATTATTGTGCTGAATTTATTTGTGTAGAAAATACTGATATAAGCTTTGATGTGAAAAATTGCAGCATTACGTTAAATAAAAATAGCAAAGAAAAGCTCAGAGCCATTATAGAAAAACAAGCGCATGATAATGGCAACAATAGAAATATAAATAAAATAGAGGAACCTATTGATGTTCAAACTCAGGAAATAAATTTAAAAAGCGCAAATGATGATGCTATTGAACTAGTAGGAGATGCAAATATAGAATGTAACGAATCTACAGGTTAGATATATGTAAAAACATTATTTTTTGCTATTAATTAATATCTTTTTTTGATATAAGTGAATATATATTATCAATTAAACTATAAATTTATTTGAGCTATGAGAGTAAATCCATTTATTAAAAACCAAATTTATACTCAGTATTTAGCAAAATTATGTGGAGCAAGATTTACACCAAGGGAAGTTGATATATTAGCTTGTTTGCTCCAGAGTAGGAATTATTCTAAAATTGCTGAATTGCTAGATGGCTTATCTGTTAGGACAGTCAATACTCATATAGCCAATATCAAGGCTAAATTAAATGGAGTTGCAAAAGAAAATATAGTAGATATGTTGGATAATTCAGGGCGCAGGAAATATTTTACTGAATATTATTTTCAGATATTAGTGGAGCATAATTTTAATAAAATTTTGAAAAAAATTGCTACGACTATAAATAAATCAAGGGTTACTGTATATATTACTGATATTTTAAAAACTCAAATGAGCAAAGAATCATTTAATTTGCTTCAAAATTATTTGTTAAAAGCAAATATTGAACTAACAAATGATGTTGCCTATTCAGAAAATACTTTGTGTTTGGCGAGTACGGAAGATAATATAATACAAGATAATATAATATATTTATTTTTAAATAAGCTGGATAATATAGATAATTTTGCTGAAGAAGAGATATTAGATTTCAGTGAGAAAAATAATTTTTATTGGTCAATTTTAGAGTTGATACAGTTAATTACAGATAATAATCCTATAAAAGATTTGATTAAAGAGTTTAATAGTGTAATTGATGATCTGCATTCATCATGGGATGGAGAGAAAAGAGAAATAAAAATCTCAAATGCCGAGCAAGAGAATCAATTTGCTCAAGAAAATAACAATGGAGTAATTTATAGAATATTTAGCAAAAAAAATATGATCATTATTGGAATGTTATTTATGTTAACAGCAATTATTTATTATGTTAATTTTAATAATATAAAAATTGACTTAGTTTTAATAAACAGTCAAATAAAAGAATATAATAATAAAATTTCTTCTGATAATATGAATAATTTAAATAAAAAAAATTATGATTATTTTCCAAATGCTCAGAAAATAGCAAGTAATTTTACAGATAAATCAGTTAGAGACTATTTTAGTAATACAGATTCTAATCCTCAAAAATTGCTAGATTGTTTGAATTTTTTGCAGGCAGTTGGAACTAATTATACATACAGACATGAATGCAGAAAGGGTCGAGAAATTTTAGGATATGCAAAGGAAATTGCAGAAAATTATATTAATAATAGAAGCAATACTAATATTTTATTCAAGAATTTAACAAAAGAAGAAAAATATCAAGAACTGTCTTCTGTAGAAAATTTAGCTCAATTATACACAAGGATATTATATATGACAGGTAGAACATATCTGTATCAAGATGATATTTATGATGCTGCCCCATATTTTGCATTATGTAAATATTTGGGCCTTAAATTTGGTTTATTCGAGGGGTACTCGAGTCAAGTTTCTGAATTAATATTAGATTGGATAACGATTAATAAAAACATCAAGTCAGGCAAAAATAAACTAGCAATTCAGCAAATAAAACAAAGAATCACTGCTATTAATGAGCTACTAGAAGATAATAATTCCTATATATTAGATTATTCACATCTGCAAAGCAGTGAGCAAATAAAAACCATGTCGCCAAAAAATGATCATTATAATTTTATTAAATTATACAGCCATCTGCTACGTTCATATGTTACATTAATTAAGATAGATAAAAACAATGCAAAAACTTATGTAGATAATGCTGCGTTTTATATTATTGGTAATGAACAAAAACCTGGTATGTTGCAGTTGATTCAGTCTAATAAGGTAAATGATAGATATACATGTGTTATGTATAATCATATAGGTTTTGCATTACTCAGATTATATAAGAATGGTATTTATATGGATAATTTAATTAGTAAGCTGAATCAGGAGCTAAAATTTGATGATAATAATATACTAAAATCTATATTAAATATATTTGAAATAAGTAGAAAATTAAGCAAAAGAGATGAGCCTACAAAAGCCGATGCCTATGATGGTATTATTTTAACTAGACAGTTGATTATGCAGAATCTGGATCTTAATAAATCTGAAATCTCCAAAATAAAAAAAGCAAATGAAGAATTAATAAAAAAGAGAGATAAAATAAATAACCATCTTGGCAGAGAGGGTTGGAGATTGAATCAATTTAATAATTTGAATTCATTATAACAAAATCATCAAATTCGCATTTTAAAGATAGTTTCGTCTTTATGTAAACTGCTTTCTTTTTAGAACTATAGCATAAATTATGCTGC
>JAHDGL010000065.1 GCA_020627625.1 Alphaproteobacteria bacterium
TTTATAATACAATAATTATTACTTGAGGTTAAATAAAAAGTTAAAGACAGGCTTTTTATTAACTTTATTTTGATATATTTTTATTTTAAAGCGAGTTTATTTGAATACAGTTGAAGTAATAATACCATTTTCTCCTTTTGAATTACCCTATAATTTAAACCTCAACGCATGTTTAGTATAGTTATAGATTAGATTTACTTCTAAGTTCTTGCATTAATATTCTTTTGAAAAGCTTTTAGTCCGAATTGAGGCATTACCCCAAGAAGATGATCAAAAATATCCGCCTGAATCTCCTCATAATTAATCCATCTAGTATCTTTAGTGAATATATATAGCTCTACTGGTAGGCCATTAGGTGTTGGCTCTAACTCTCTGACCAAGAATGTAAAACCTTCTTGATGAATTTCTTGGTTGCTCTTTAAATATTGTTTAATGTAATATCTAAACATAGATATGTTAGTTTTTTGATTTTTTGCATCAAATAATTCTTTATTCTCTTGTGCAAAAGAAACCATACAAGGCATTTTCTTTATTGTATCAAGATTTTTTTGAGAGCAAATTTTAATTGTATCAATATCCAAATGAATCGATCGTTTAATGCGCCTCCCCCCTTCTTCAAACATTGGGCGCCAATTTTTAACGCCCGTTGTTAAAAAAGCATATGTTGGCACTGTGGTATAAGTACCATCAAAATTACGTATTACTACTACTGTAATTGTAATTTTTTTAACATCACCATCTGCATTATATTGAAGCAGTGTAACCCAGTCCCCTACTTGTATTATATTTTGAAAAGTAAGTTGCAGACTGGCAAGAAGACCAAGCACTGTGTCCTTAAATACAAAGGTTAATAATGCGGCCGCTGCACCCAAACTAGTAAATAATGATGAAACTGAGACTCCAAGAATCAAAGAGAAAATACTCAAGACAGAACAAGTCATTACTATTATTTTGATAATATGTATGTGCAGATCAATAGCTATTTTTGTTGTACCTTTCTTTTTTTTGTAAATATCAGCTATTATATTCATTAAATTTAATAGTAAAGAAGAAACTGTGATAATTATATAAACATTAAGTAGCACATTTTTGATTCTTACTATTCCTGGGCTCATTAATTCTGATTTATCAAAAATATCTCCCCAGAATAATAAATATAACGCTACAAAAACCCATATAATATGCTTTGATAGATTATGTTTATTAAAAATTTCTTTATAATTTGGGTTTTTCCGATCTATAATCTTATTAAATTTAGGCAATAATAATTTTGTTACAACCATCATCATTGGATAAAAAGCAACGCTCATAACTGCTAGCATTACGATTAGCTGATTTCCTTCATATAAATGATATACATCTTTAATAGCAAATAATTCTTCCATATTAATTTAATATTAAATTTAAATTACAAAAAACATTATAATCTATTCAGGCTACATAATACAAATTGTTTTTTACTAATTAGAAAAATTAAGATAGACAAAACTATTTTTATTGATTATAAACATCTTAAATCATTTTGATCTCAAATATTTTAATGCGGCCAGGTAGCTCAGTTGGTAGAGCAAAGGACTGAAAATCCTTGTGTCGGGGGTTCGAAACCCTCCCTGGCCACCACTACAAATCTGTGTATTCTTGAGGAGTAGTATACAGATTATACCACAGATATAATTATACATATTTAATTTAAGTTATACCATTTCCCATTTTGAGTTATAGGTTTGCATTTCAAGATAAGGCTGCACGTTATAGGTAAGTGAGGACAGATGAATCCAGCAAAATGCTAATTTACAAGATAATTTGGAATGGGAATTGGTATAACTGTACAAAACCTCAGAGCATATTGTTACTAATATTATATTTACACCTTGTGTTTTTTTAAATACTTTTAACTAAAGCATGTTCTAAAACTTGATCTATTTCAGATACTGCTATAATTTTCAAATTATCTTTAATATTTTTCGGCACATCTTTTAAATCCTTAACGTTTTCTTCTGGTATTAGGACTGTTTTAATTCCACCCCTTTTGGCCCCTAGTAATTTCTCTTTCAACCCACCAATTGGTAGCACTTTGCCACGTAAAGTAATTTCTCCTGTCATTGCAACATTTTTATTAACAGGAGTTTTGGTCATTAATGATACTATCGTAGTATATATAGTAATTCCTGCTGATGGGCCATCTTTTGGAGTTGCTCCTGCAGGCACATGTAGATGAATATCTTTTTTCTTGTAATCTTCTTCTTTTAATCCAAATTCTTCTGCCCTTGCTAGAAAGCAACTATAAGCAGCTTCTACAGATTCTTTCATAACATCACCTAGTTTCCCTGTGTATTTTATTATCCCTTTTCCAGGAAAAGAAACTGCTTCAATATTTAGCAAATCGCCACCAACTGCAGTATAAGCTAATCCTGTAGTTGTTCCAATCTGATTTTCTTTTTCAGCTAAACCAAAACTATATTTTCTTACACCTAAATATTTTTCTAGATCTTTAGTTTCTATTTTGATTGTTTTTAAATCCTTATCTTTTAAGATTTTTGTTAAGATCTTTCTAGTCAAAGCCCCTATTTCTCTTTCTAACGAACGAACACCCGACTCTTTAGTATAGTAACGAATAATTTCTAGTAGCGCCTCATCAGTAATACTCAGCTCTTTTTTCTTTATATTATGTAGCTTTAGCTGTTTAGGCACTAAATGATTTTTGGCTATTTCTAATTTTTCTTCTTCTATATAACCAGCAATGTTGATAATTTCCATACGATCAATTAAAGCAGGTGGCAAATCATAAGAATTTGCAGTAGCAATAAAGACTATGTCTGATAAATCATACTCCACTTCTAAATAATGATCAACAAAATGTGAATTTTGTTCTGGATCTAAAACTTCTAGTAAAGCCGAAGCTGGATCGCCTCTGAAATCTGCACTCATTTTATCAATTTCATCAAAAAGCATAACAGGATTATCAACTTTTGACTTTTTTAAAAGGTTAATAATTTTACCTGGCATAGATCCTAGATAAGTTTTTCTATGCCCCCTAATTTCAGCCTCATCACGCACTCCACCAAGTGCAAATTTTGTATATTCTCTGCCCATAGACCGAGCAATTGACTGCACTAACGATGTTTTACCAACTCCAGGGGGGCCAATTAGACACAAAATAGGCCCTCTGATTTTCTTAGAACGCTTTAGAACTGATAAATATTCAACTATTCTTTCTTTTACTTTTTTTAATCCATAATGATCTTTATCTAAAATTTCTTCTGATTTGTTAATATCTATATTATGTTTTGTAGATTTCCCCCAAGGCATTGATAATAATGTTTCAAGATAATTACGTACAACTGAAAATTCTGAAGACATGGGATTCATCATCTTAAGCTTTTTAAGCTCAGATTCTACTTTTTCCTTAGCTTCTTTTGATAATTTTAATTTTTTTATTTTTTCTTCAAATTCAGCGAAATCAGATTTATCCTCACCACCATTTATCTCTTTCTGCAAAGCCTTCATTTGTTCGTTGAGATAAAAATCTTTCTGAGTTTTGTCAATTTGCTTTTTAACACGTTGCTGAATTAATTGTTCAGTACTAATATGCGTATTTTCTTTTATAATTATATTTGTAAGTATTTCTAAACGCTTGAAAATATCTAGTTCTTTAAGTAGATCTTGTTTTATTTCTGGTGCGCATGTTAAATGTGATGCAATGATATTTGCAACATAGCTAGGATTCTTTTGTTCATTTAATAGGCTTAGAACTTCAATATTAATTTTTTTATTCGATTTAGCATATTCCTTGAACGTGTCAATTGTTGTTTCAACAGATAATTTTAGTTTTTCTGAATCTAAAATTTCTTCATCATCTAAAATAACATATTCTGAAGTAAAAATTTCTTTATTTTTTATATTGGTTAACAATACACGATCTGTTGCTTCTACCAAAATTTTTGCATTATTATTTGGTAATTTTATTGTTTGAATAATTTTAGCAATCACCCCTACCTTGTATAAATCTGAACCTTTAGGATCATCAATATCTTGTTTTTTTTGAGTGGTAAGTAATATATTCTGTCCATTACCAATTTTTTTAGCAGCCAAAAAAGAATTTAAAGATTTTTTTCTACCAATAAATATTGGTGCAATTGTTCCAGGGAATATTATAACATCACGAAGTGTTAGTAATGGTAGAGTTTTTTTCTCATTATGCATTATAACTATATAGACCTTTATAAATTTTTTTGTA
>JAHDGL010000010.1 GCA_020627625.1 Alphaproteobacteria bacterium
ACATTAACATCCGCACCTTTGTCTATTAAGAGTTTAACTACACCTAGTTTACCTTCTTGTGCTGCAAACATTAAAGCTGTGTAACCATTTTCATCTTTGGTATCAACATTCGCACCTTTGTCTATTAATAATTTTACTACATCTAAATGCCCCTCTCTTACAGAGAATATTAGAGCTGTGTAATCCGCAATATCCTGGGCATTAACATCAGCACCTTTGTCTATTAAGAATTCAGCTACATCTAGCTTACCATAATATGCCGCAGACATTAGAGCCGTGTAACCATTATTATTTTTAGTGTTAATATCAAGCAATGAATTGCCTTCTTCATCCTTTAATGATAATAAATATTCTACCATCTCTAAATGACCCTCTCTTGCAGAAAACATTAAAGCTGTGTAACCCACAATATCCTGGGCATCAAGATTCGCACCTTTGTTTATTAAAAGTTCAGCTAGCTCTAGATAACCTTCGTCTATCGCAATCATTAGAGATGTTTGACCATATTTATCTTTGAAATCAAGATCTGCACCTTTGTTTATTAAGAATTCAGCTAGCTCTAGATTACCGCTTCCTAGTGCGTACACTAGAGGTGTTTCAAACCTATAATCTAGGGCATCAAGATCTGCACCTTTGTTTATTAAGAATTCAGCTAGCTTTAGATCATCTCCTCGTACCGCAGTCATTAGAGCTGTCCTACCGTATTCATCTTTGGCATTAATATCAAAATCACTGTGTCCACTAGCTTCCTGGAAAAAAGTTCTGAACTGGTTTGTATCGCCCTCAACTATTGCCTCAAACATCAAATTATATAAAGTTGTTAAAGAATTTAGATCATGAGAAGAATTTAATTTCATAATATCACCTATATTTTAAATTGTTAGAAGGATACATATAGCACATATCTACTTAAGGTGTAAATATATTATTTGTATTTATTTTTAAATGACTTTAGATTATACTGAACTTGGATTTTAGGATAAATAGAATAAATAATAATACAAAATAAAAATAATATAAAATTTGCTATGAGTTTTTTTGCTGAATTTAAAAAATGTGGTTACTTTTACCAATGTACCAACGAACAAGGTTTAAAATATAAAACAGAGAATCAAAAAATCACCGCTTATGTTGGTTTTGACTGCACCGCAAAGTCTTTACACGTTGGAAGCTTGATGCAAATTATGGTTTTAAGGTTGTTACAAAAATATGGTCATAAACCCATTATTTTAGTCGGCGGAGGTACAACTAAAATTGGAGACCCAACAGGAAAAGAAGAAGCAAGAAAATATTTATCTGATAAGGAAATAGAATCTAACCTTTTTGGAATTAAAAAATCTTTATCTAAATTTATTAAATTTGGCGATGGACCTAGTGATGCAATTATGGTCAATAACGAAGAGTGGCTTAAAGATATAGGGTATATTGACTTCTTACGAGACATGGGAAAAATGTTCTCAATTAATCGTATGTTAACTATGGATTCAATTAAATTAAGGCTAGAACGTGAGCAATCTCTTACTTTCTTAGAATTTAACTATATGCTACTACAAGCTTATGACTTTTACCACTTAAACAAAAATTTTAACTGTGATTTACAACTTGGTGGCAGCGACCAATGGGGAAATATAATAACTGGTGTTGATTTAATACGTAGGGTTAGTGGCAAAGAAACATATGGTTTAACAACACCCCTACTAACTACTGCATCAGGGGCAAAAATGGGTAAATCTGTTGACGGAGCGGTATGGCTCAACGAAGAACAACTATCGCCTTATGATTATTATCAATATTGGCGCAATACTGAAGATGCTGATGTGATAAGATTCGCCAAACTTTATTGCGAGTTCTCCGATGCAGAACTTGCGGAATTTGAATTGCTTGTGAATGAAAATATTAACAAAGCCAAAAAGAAATTGGCATATGCAGTAACTGCATTATGCCACGGTAAATCAAATGCAGATGCTGCGCAAGAAACGGCAATTGCTGTTTTCGAAAAGAACCAAGTTAGTGATAATCTTCCAACGATTAATATTAATTTAAATCAAATTGAAAAAGGAGTAAGTTGTTTAGATTTATTCTTAGATTCTGGACTAACCAAATCAAAGGGTGAATCAAGAAGGTTAATTCGTGGCAAAGGAGCAAAAATTAACGATGAACAAATCATCGATGAAAATTTGATTATCAAATCTGATTTGATTATTAACGGGGTAATTAAATTATCCGCAGGAAAAAAGAAGCACGCGTTAGTTAAAATTAAATAAATTTAATAATTGTAGTATTGCAGCGCAACAGTAAGTTAACCCGAACTATTTATAAATTACTCAACTATGTATAAATTACTCTATTAAATGTTTTATAAAAGATAGACGAGACTCAGGTTCGGGCTTGTTTACAAAAATATAATTATTAAAAAAGTAAGAAGTTAGGTTAAAAGCATCATTTATTTCATTTTTGCTTATTACTCTATCGTATAATAAAAACTGAGGTAATCTTAAAAGTTTTTTTGCATAATCCTTTCCAGCTACTTCGGAAACCGCCCTACCCGATTTTGGAGAAACATATCGCAAATCCTCTCTTGAATTAGTCACAGCGCATTTGTCTAGTTGTAATTCATATCCGCTTTCTGCTAAAATTGCTAATTCTAGTTTTATATATTCAAAAAAGGAGAATTTATATTTCAATTTTTGTATGAAATCATACAATATAGGAAATAAATTATTATGTGATTCGCGCTCACAAAAAGACATCTTAAGCAAACTAATGATAGAATTAAATGCATATAACTTAGTTTGGTTCATCATAATCGGAGTATTATAAGATTTTATCAGCTCCGCTTTCGCTAAACCAATATGTTCATGCAAGCGCGCGCTCCAGAAAAAATCAACTAGATTACCTTCTAAAAGATTATCACCATTTTTTTTGTTATATTGTTTTATCACACCTGAATAAATACCGTGCGTTTTGGTAAATACAGTAATTATATAATTACGCTCTTTAAGCAAATTCTTTGAAATTATTATACCTTGATCACGAAAATTCATATAGTATAACTAAAATAATATCTTGTTTTTATCTATAGTTTTGATTTTATAATAAAACAAATTAGAAAATAGTAAAATAAAAAATTTCTTATCCTCAACCCGAGTTTTTAATGTAATACACTACAAAATATGAATTATAAATTAATAAACTTTAGAAATAAAGCACCGCAAATTCACAAAAGCGTTTTTTTAGCTGATAATGTAATTATTGCTGCCGATGTAACAATAAAAGAGAATGCAAATATTTGGTTTAATACTGTAATTCGTGGTGATGTTGCGCCTATAATTATTGGAAAGAATACTAATATTCAAGATGGTAGCGTGATACATACTTCACGTCTGAACGCTGGTAAAACCACTATAGGGGACAATGTTACTGTAGGTCATATGGCTTTGCTACATGCATGTACAATAGAAAATAATGCTTTTATTGGCATGAATTCTACTCTTATGGATAAGAGTATCGTAGAAGAATATGGTTTTATTGCCGCTGGAAGTCTTGTTTCACCAGGAAAAATCATTAGAAAAAAAGAATTATGGATGGGCTCTCCAGCAAGATTTGTTCGAATGATAACAGACGAGGAAATAAAATTTATGAAAAATAATATAAAAAATTATCTAGAATTATCTAAATATTATAAAAATTAAGTAACTTAAATATAATAAATGAACGACTTTAAAACTATTATTATAGTTAAGTTACTTAAAGTAATCATGTTAAATGAACGTATCTTCATAGTCAAAAAAACAAAAAGCTAGTAATTGTAGCATATTATTTACTATATTACTGGCTTTTTGTCTTAAATCTAAAATACAAGCTATCGACTATTGATTAATTACAAGCATCTTTTAGTTTTTGACCAACTTTGAATTTAGGCTGCTTATAAGCCTTAATCTGAATTGGCTCACCTGTTCTTGGGTTACGACCTGGACGAGCTGCAACATGACTAACCGTGAAGTTACCAAAACCAACTAATGATATCTCGTTACCTTCACCAAGCGCACCGATTACAGAACCTGTAAACACATCTATTATTTTCTCCGCTTCGGCTTTAGTACAATTATTTTTATCTGCTATGTATGATACAAAATTTCCTTTGTTCATTTTAATTCTCCTTTAGGTCTAATTAAGTTAATTTAGTACTACAGATACTAGCATCAATTTTTCAAATATAACAAAAAAAATAACACCAGCACCATAATTTTTTATGAGTATGTGGACTACAGAATCACACTATTTACAAGATAGATCTCTTGCTCTAGCTTCAAATGCAGCAACCATTCTTTCTGTAGCAATAGAAAAGAATGATCCCATAATCGCCTCTAGTATCCTAGATTTGAACTCAAAATCAATAGAAAATTGCACTTCTGTCGAATTATTTATTGATTTTATTTTCCAAATACTTATCAAACGCTTAAATGGACCTGCAATTGCAGTTGTTACTATTTCGTAATTGTCATCTGTTTTTCGAGCAGAAACTCTCGATACATAACTTTCTGATAACATCTTAAACTGTATATTTAATTCAGCGATAAGATGGTCTTTCTCATAAGATAAAATAGTCGCAGATTTACACCATGGCACAAATGCCGGATAATTTTCTATGTCCATTACAATATCATGAATAAATTTTGCATCATAAGACATGATTTTTGTTTTATGAAAAGAATGCATTTATATAACCGCTTTTATTTGTTCTTTTCTAGCTGATTGCATTTTCTGAAAATCATCACCAGCATGATAGGATGAACGAGTTAAAGGCGAAGCTGATACCATTAAAAAGCCTTTTGTTTTTGCTACTCGTTCTAAATACTTAAATTCTTCAGGCGTAACATATCTATCCACCGGGGCGTGCTTCTTAGTTGGTTGCAAATATTGACCAATAGTAATAAAATCTACGCTAGCAGATCGTAAATCATCCATAACTTGTAATATTTCTTCTGTCGTTTCTCCAAGTCCTACCATAATTCCAGATTTAGTAAAAATATCCGGAGCTAATTGCTTTGCTTTATGCAATATGTTTAAAGAATGAAAATACCTAGCTCCAGGGCGAATAGATTTATATAAAGAAGGAACTGTTTCTATGTTGTGATTATACACATCTGGTTTTGCTTTTACGACCTTCTCTACAGCACCATCTTTTTTTAAAAAATCGGGAGTAAGTATCTCTATCGTTGTACCAGGAGATGTTTGCCTGATAGATAAAACACAATTAGCAAAATGCTCTGCCCCCCCATCAGGCAAATCATCACGATCTACAGAAGTAATTACAACATGTTGAAGGGCAAGACGACCAACTGCAATTGCTAATTTTGCTGGTTCGTGTGGATCTAATAAATCAGGGCGCCCTGTTTTTACATTGCAAAATGCACATGATCTAGTACATACTGAACCTAGTATCATTACTGTCGCGTGCTTTTTATCCCAGCATTCCCCTATGTTAGGACAAGCAGCCTCTGCGCATACTGTGTTCAAGGCCAAATCATCGATAAGCTTCTTTGTACTCTGATAATTTTTTGAATTAGGAGCTTTAACTTTAATCCAACTTGGTTTTTTCTGTTCTTTGTTCATAAATTAATAACATATGATTTTTTTGCCAATTGTTCGATACCTACAACATCAGTTGTTGTGATGAATGTCTGTAATTTACTATTCATTATATATTTAGCCAAATGATTTCTTATTACGCCATCTAAATGTACGAATAATTCGTCAAGAAGTAATATAGGCGCGGAATCAGTATTACGCAAAATAAATTCAACAGATGCAAGCATTAAAGAGATTAATAAAGCTTTTTGCTCGCCGGTCGAACATAAACGAGCCTGCCTTTTGTGTTGTTTATGCAGAACAATTAAATCACTTTTATGAACACCAAAATTTGCACGCCCAGAATAAGAATCTTTTTGACGATTATTTTTTAAAACCAAGGCGTATTCTGCTACAAAATCTTTCCAACTAGTTTGATTTTCTGATAAATCACTAATTTTTAAATATGCTTTTGGAAAAGGAATATCCAATGAATCTATAGCTTCCTGCATTAGGTTAATAGCATTACGACGCGCTGTTTCTATTAATTTTGCTTCTATTGCCATATTCTTTTCAAGAGTTTCAAGCCAAGAAGATTGGTCAAGAGAGTCATTATTATCACTTTGAAATGAGCTTGAATTGCTTTGAGACAAGATTTTATTACGCTCACGCATAAAATGATCATATTTTGCAATAGTTTTAGCGTGTTTAGAGTCAAAATTATATACTATTCTATCTAGAAATTTTCTTCTTGCGCTTGCACCTCCTAGAAATAACCCTTCCATTTGAGGAGTAAGCCAAACTATATTTAATAAATTAGAAAACTCACTACTTGCCATTTTAGAGCCATTATAAGCAATTTTTCTAGATTTATCTTGAGTAGAAAAAGACGTGATAATCTCAGCATTGCCTAATTTGCTTTGTATTGCAAAATCTGTTTCCCAATGATTAGTTGAATCTTGGCAAATATCATTAAAATGAGAAGATTTTAATCCTTTGCCTGGTGATAGTAGCGAAATAGATTCTAAAATATTAGTTTTACCACTACCATTTGGGCCGATAATAATATTAACATTGTCATTAAGGTCTAAAGATAGTTTAGAAAAATTACGGTAATTTTTTAGATTAATTTGTTTGAGATATACTTTTTTCATTTATTCAACTTAAACCCTAAAAATCTCAATTATCAATTCACATTATAAACGCGAGTTTAGGATAAACAAAATTGCATATTTACGCTTAGATTGACACTTTTTAGCAAAAAACAACCCTAAAAATACTCAAATATCTACGGATATTCTCCGTTTTTTGAGAACATTTTGTACTAAAAATTGCCTAATCTACACAAAAATCTGCTAAATTTCTTATCCTAAATTCGCGTTATAAGTAATTTTCACCTGTTTTATAGTCCTTGGAGTCGCATCTAGGATCTCGGCAACAATATTATCGCTAACATGAATTATATTGCCAATCTTTGGCATACTACCAGATATTGCTATTAACAATCCGCCAATAGTGTCAAATTCATCGTTCAAACGTGGCAATTTAACCCCTATCCCCTCTTCAAGGCGATCTATTTCTACTCTAGCACTAGTAATAACTAATCCATCTTTTACGATTTTATAATTATCATTTACATCAATATCATGCTCGTCATTGATATTACCAACTATTTCTTCAATAATATCTTCAATTGTTACAAGGCCATCAGTACCACCATATTCATCTACAATAATAGCAATATGAGTGCGTGTTCTTTGCATCTGAGCAAGTAAATCCATTAATTTCATTGAGTGCGTAGATACTATATGCTTACGAATTATCTTTTTTAAATTAAATTGTTCGGAGTTTACAATCACTTTAAAAAGATCTTTGATGTGAATAAAACCAATAATATTGTCAAGATTCTCTTTATATACAAGAATTCTTGTATGAGCATATTTTACGATTATGTTATTTATCTCTTCGATATTAGAATCTACCGAAACAGAAACAATATCAGATCTTGGAATCAAAATATCTTCTAATGTTTTTTCAGAAAAACTACATATATTATCTATTATTTGTTCTTCTGAGGCTAATTGAGAGCTGTTGTTTTGAGCGGATCTCAATTGAGTTTTATTAAATTTTTGTTTTTGCCAAAGTGATCTTAATTTTAAAAATATACTAGTAAATATATTTAATTTACTGGGTGAATTAGGATCTTCTTTGTCTGAAGTTCTGGGCATAATATTTATAATTTATTATAATCAATACGGAGATTTTATAGCAAAACTACCTAGAATTTCAACCTCTATATCTTCCATAACGGTCGCCTCCTCATCATTCATATGATCATAACCTAATAAATGCAATATAGCATGTACTAATAAATGTTTGAAATGATCATTAAAACTAATTGACTTAGAAATTGCTTCATTTTCTATAGTTTGATAGCCAAATGCTATATCTCCTAAATACATATAATCATGATTAACCTCAAATTCAACTATTTTACGCCAATCAATTTCTATATCCGGAAAAGATAAAATATTTGTTGCTTTATTTTGTTTTCTAAATTCATTATTCAATGACTGCATTTTTTGATCGCAAGTTAATAAAATAGATAATTCAACTTGCTTAATTTTTGAGAAATTAGGATATCTTGATAAAATCCTCTTCAACACCTCTCTGATGCAATTTGTATTTAACTCAGGGTATTTATCCCAATCTTTAAATTCTTGTGCAATCTCGATAATAATATTCATTTATTAAAATAATTTTAAATTTATAAATAAAACAAATAAATATAAGTATTCTCATAATACTTATATTCATTACCTCACTTACTTTTTTTATGCCATGAGTATGAGATGATATTACTGCTTTATCTTCTTTGATACTGTGCCTATTTTTCCTAATTTTGATAGAACTTGTTTAGCTGTTTTACATAAATCAGAGTTTATAAACGCGAATTAAGGATAAGAAGATTTGCATATTATTATAACTAACTATACATAAAAATTGGTATTATTGTTTTTTTAAATCATATATTCTTAAATCATATATTTTAGGGATGCTTGGAATGTCGTATGGCGCAGCTATGTTGTTTGTGTCTTTGTAGAACATAGAGCCTGATTGCATTTCAAATGTTATACTAAAATATTTATTAACTCCATTATATTGATAAGGTATCTCTACACTATAGACGCACCTTGCTGATGAGTCTGATAAATAGAATTTCATATTATCAACATCAATTTGCATTAAATTTTCTCTGAAAATTTTCATGTTCATTTTACCATATTTAACATGTTCTTTAGAATTCTCATCATAATTAAAATAAGCTCTGTATAATCTGTTGAACATGCCCTGCTTTCTAATTAAACAATTATCTGTATCATCAGTGAAAAACATTGCTTCTTTGCTGGTAAATGTTGATGCTTTCCTTATATCATTTATTTGAATATTTTTGATAAAGTTTATTAATGTATTTTTGAATTTTTTATATTTTTGATCTCTTCCCACCTTGTATTGATTATAGTTTCCATAAGCATAGTCCATTGATGCATCCTGGCATTCCTCGTCCCAATTTTTAGTACCCCATGAGCAATATTTATTATTCTTAGTAATAATAAATTCTTTTAAATCTCTGTAATAATAGGTTGTATATTCCTCGATGTCTTTGTAATATTTTGTTGTATAGCTTAAACATTTTTCTTGTCCTGGCATAAATGCTATTGGAATATGTACTTTTGAATAATCTTCTTCTTGGTCAGGATAACATTTATGATGAAATGGCCTGATTTCTTGATAAAATTTATCAAAAAAAGTAGTTGATGGTGTTGTTACTATAATTATAAAAATCATTAAAATAAGTTTTTTCATGTTTTTTTTGTTTTTTATATAAACTAATTTATCTAACGTTAATTTGTAGTAAAAATTTATTCTACAGTAACGCTTTTAGCTAAATTACGTGGCTGATCTATATTATTACCTTTTTCGCTAGCTACGTAGTAAGCCAATAACTGCATCGGTATAGTATAAATCATTGGTAATATGAAATTATCACATGCTGGAACCTCAAAAATCCATCTAGCATAAGATTTTAATTTAGGCGCACTATTTTTATCTGTTATGCAAAGAGTTTGAGCATTGCGCGCTACTATTTCTTGTACATTTGAATATATCTTTTCAAATAAATTGCCAGATGGCACTAAAGCAATTAAGGGCATGTTTTCGTCAATCAAAGAAATTGGACCGTGTTTTAGCTCGCCGCCTGCATAACCTTCTGCATGAATATAGGATAATTCTTTCAGCTTCAAGGCACCTTCGAGCGCAATTGGATATAATAAATTTCTGCCAATAAACAAGGCGCTACTATAGCTAGTCATTTCTTTTGCTATTTGCTGTAATTTATTAGAATCTTGAATAACTTTCTCAATTTTATCAGGTACGTTTTTCAGTATTGCATGATATTTGTTTTTCTGGATTGCTGTGATTTGTTTTCTTGTTTCTGCAATATCTAGAGCAAGAGTCGATAATACTGCGATTTGATTTAAAAATGCTTTTGAGGAAGCAACACCAATCTCTACCCCTGCTATGATGGGCATCACATAATCTGCTTCTCTTGCAATTAAGCTCTGTTCAACATTAACAACAGCAATAGTTTTATGACCACGCACTTTTGCTACTTTCATTGCTTCAAATGTATCTAGGGTTTCACCTGATTGAGAAATTATGATCGTTACAGATTTTTCTGTATTTGGAGTTTTCCTATAGCGATATTCTGAAGCAATTTCTACATCAACAGATATATTGGCTAATTCTTCTAGCCAATATTTAGCTACTAATCCAGCGATATATGCCGTACCACAAGCAAGAATCCTGATTTTATCCATTTTATTCCAATCAATATCAATTTGTTGGAAGCGACTACCATCCAGATAATTTTCAAGTAGGCGTTTAAATAAAAATGGTTGTTCGTTAATTTCTTTAATCATGAAATTAGGATAATTGCCTTTACTTGCCTTATCAGTTTTTATTGATTTTGTACTAGGGCGTTGCATTTCTTTTTTATTTTTATCAAAAATTTTATAAGAATTTGCAGTAATAATAGCTCTGTCTTCATCGTCTAGATATATTATATTTTCTACGGAGTTATTCAGTGCAACTATATCTGATACAACATACATCCCCTCATTTCCGATTCCAATGATCAGAGAGGTCCTATTTTTGGCTGCGAATAAACAATCTGGTTTATCCCTAGCAATAAAAGCAACAGAATATGAACCTTTTAGGTGATTTACAGTTTTATTAGATGCATTTGCAAAATCATTATTTTGCTGTAGATAATAATCTAATAATTTTGCAATTACTTCACTATCTGTATCTGAATTAAATACATAGCCATTTGACTTTAATTTATCTTTAATTTCTTGATAATTTTCGATAACTCCATTATGAACTATTGCAACATTTTCTGTGTAATGCGGATGAGCATTTTCTACCGTTGGGCTGCCATGAGTTGCCCATCTAGTATGACCTATAGCTATATTACTATGTAATAAATTTTGACTATTGAGTTGCTTCTCAAGTTCAGAGACTTTTCCAGCTGATTTCACACAAAATATTTCTCGATTATTAATAGATGCTATACCCGCACTATCATAGCCTCTATATTCTAAACATTTCAGGCCTGAGCTTATTTCTGGAATAATATTTTTTTTGCTAACAGCTGAGATGATTCCACACATAATATATTATAATTCTTTATTATTTGATTTGATTTTTTGTTGAGTTTGCCTGCAGACAAACATTTTATCTGGTATATCATTATTAATTATGCAACCAGCGCCTATCATAGAATTTTTGCCAACAGAAACTGGGGCAATCAATAAATTGTTTGCCCCAATAAAAGAGTTCTGTCCGATATTGGTTTTATGTTTATTCTGGCCGTCATAGTTACACGTAATAGTTCCCGCGCCAATATTTACATTATTTCCAATATTTGCATCACCAATATAGCTAAGATGGCTAGCTTTTGTTCTTTCGCCAATTATTGAATTTTTAACTTCTACGAAATTTCCAATTTTGGCTCCTTTATTTATTTTTGATGTGCCGCGTATTCTAGCATAAGGTCCTATTATAGCCTTTTCTCCTATGGTTACGTCTTCTATATAAGAGAAAGCCTTAATGCAAACATTATTAGCAATTTTTACTTTTGGGCCAAAATATACGTTTGGTTCGATTACGACATTAGCTGCAAATTCAGTATCATAGCACATGAAAACACTATTTGGATCTTGCATGAATATCCCTTTAGAAATTGCTTGGTTTCTTAAAGCTTGTTGGATATTTTGTTCAAACTTAATTAAATCTGATATGTTGCTTATAAGTTTTAAATTTTCATTATCTAAGGTGCAATAAGTTTTATTATCCAATTTATTAGTTAATTTATCTAATTTATCTAATTTATCCAATTCATCGAATTCACCCAGTTCATCCAATTCATCTAAGACGCCTAATTCACTAGTTAACCCTTTTTCTAAATTTTTTATATTAAATGATTTTATATTATCTAGTTCTGATTTATCAATTATTGCAATAGCAATTTTATTATCTATCTTACAGAGCAAAGATTTTTTACTCTGTTTGTTATTATTAATTAAAGAACTTATTATTTCTTCTGTAATGCCAATTAGATTTGATTTGATAAATATTACCAAGTCACTGTTCTTGACATTATTTTTGTGATTCTTATGCGTAATATCAATTTGAATTTTCTTACTATCAATAGTTGCAGAATATAATTTAAGTGCTTTGCCAGCAACTAGTTTATCGCTATATTTGTTATGAATAAAATGTATGGCAATACTCATTGATTATATTTTTCTAAAATGTTATGTTTCCTATTCATTTAAAATAAGTAGAGAAGCTAATTAATGCAAACAAAATATTTTGGTACTGATGGAATAAGGGGTAGAAGTAATACAAATTTCATGACTCCAGAAAAAATGATTCAGCTA
Organism: Alphaproteobacteria bacterium; assembly: GCA_020627625.1. Classification (GTDB taxonomy): domain Bacteria; phylum Pseudomonadota; class Alphaproteobacteria; order Rickettsiales; family Rickettsiaceae; genus Megaera_A. The sequence continues at coordinate 12,579 of JAHDGL010000010.1, forward strand.
GCTAGGGCGGTCTCAGTAGCAAATAATTTGCATTATCCCAAGCAGGCTACAATTATAATCGGTAAAGATACAAGACTTTCTGGCTATATGCTGGAATTTGCATTAACTTCGAGTTTTATTTCTATGGGTATTAATGTTTTGCTTGTAGGGCCCATGCCAACACCAGGAATTGCAATGCTTGTTAAAACTATGCGTGCTGATATGGGAATAGTAATTTCTGCTTCACATAATCCGTATTTTGATAATGGGATAAAAATATTTGATAATAAGGGCTATAAAATTTCTATTGATGTAGAATCTGAGATTGAAAAATTAATGTCAAAAGATTTATCATCATACGCTGCTCCTTACGATAAGCTTGGTAAAGCAACAAAATTAAAAGATGAACGTGGTCGCTATATTGAGCATATAAAATATTCATTTCCTCATCATTTAAATTTAAATGATTTAAAAATAGTTGTAGATTGTGCAAATGGTGCTGCATATAACATAGCACCAAAAATATTTCGGGAACTTGGTGCAAAAGTAATTACTTGTGGAACTGAACCAAATGGTTTTAATATTAATGAAAATTGCGGAGTTACCTCTCCGGAAATACTGTCTCGAAAGGTTATAGAATATCAGGCCGAAATAGGAATAGCATTAGATGGTGACGCTGATAGGGTTTTAATAATAGATGAAAATGGCAACGTAATTGACGGGGATCAAATTATTGCTTCAATTGCTTGTTATATGCAATCTAATAAATATTTAGACAATAATATAGTAGTTGGCACTGTGATGTCCAATTTAGGTTTAGAGAAATATCTGCAATCTTTAGATATTAAATTAGTAAGAGCAGATGTTGGTGATAAGAATGTTGTAAATAAGATGCTAGAGCTTGGCGCAAAACTTGGTGGTGAACAATCTGGGCACATTATTATAGGTAAAAAAGAATCAACAGGAGATGGCATTAAAGCGGCTTTGCAATTACTAGCAATTTGCCAGAAAGAGCAGGGACAAAAAATCAGCAAACTGTTAAACAAATTTAAACCTGTACCCCAATTGCAAACTAATATATCTTTTCATCATAAATATTTTGGTAATAATCTTGTAGATAAAGATGCTTTCCAAAAAATAATTCAGGAATATCAAAATTTATACAAAAAAGAGATACGCATATTAATGCGTCAATCTGGAACTGAACCAATGATTAGAATCATGGTCGAAGGTGATGATTTAGAGCAAGTCAGAAATATTTTAGCGGAGATTAAAAGCAAAGTTTCTTACGTAATCAAGGAATATTTTAATTAATCTAAATACTAATCTGTTTTTATAGTGAATCAAGTTGAAGTTTATGTGTTTTTTTAAAAATATTTTGGAATTTAGATTTTAGCTTTTTTTACCTGAAATGCTAACCCATTGAAGGCAAAAAAGATGAGATATAAATTTCTTATCCTAAACTCGCGTTATAACTCATTTTACTGTATATACGTTTATGATTATTTAATCCAGACAAACGAAAATTACCGCTAGTATATTTAGGAATAACAATATTAGAGCCATCAGTTGGCAGGCTAAAATTATAAAAATTCTCATATTCTGTCATGGATAAACGCCGACGTTCTATAATCATATTATTATTAGATTCTGCTTGTACAAATTTATCATAATTTTTTTGAATAATTCCACTAAAAAATTCACCCACGCACCCAGATCCATAGCTATACAAACCTATACGTTTATTTTCTAGGATCTTTTTTTGACTATTATCTAATAAAGATATTAAACCCAAATACAAGGATGCTGTATAACAATTTCCTACTTCGCTACTATATTTTAGACTTGTATCAATTTCATTAACTAACTGCCCCCTATTCTTTCCAGACTTATTAATCATCGCAAGTCTTTGATGGGCTTTTTGCGCCAATTTTGGCATTGGGATATGGTAAAGAAAATAATCATGATCATCATATACACGACCTGTTACACAAGAATAACGTTCCCATGATTTTTTTAAAACACTCAAATAAAGATCAATGGAATGTTTTCCATTTACCATAGCTTCATCTGAGTAATTTGGTCGCCAAAAATCCATCGCATCTTGAGTGTGAAAACCACTACCGGGTTCTATTTGTACTAAACGAGGATTCGAAGATAATAACATTGCTACTGCACCAGCGCCTTGTGAAGACTCACCAGTAGTACCAAGGCCATAGCGTGCAATATCGGATGCAATTAATAATATTTTCTTTTCTGGTTGCTGATACAATATTGCCATTGACATCTGAAGAGCAGCTGTAGAACTATAACAAGCTTGCTTTAACTCAACAACACGACAAAATTCTGACAACCCTAAAAGACTATGTATATAAATACCAGCTGCCTTGGACTGATCAACCCCACTTTCTGTAGCAAAAAACACTGTAGTTACACCATCAAGATCTGTATCTTTTAGTGCTTTCTTAGCCGCATTAGCGCCCATAGTTACTATATCTTCATCTGGAGCAGGAACACTCATTTTATATTGTCCTAAACCAGTATGTAATTTGCTAATATCTACACCACGCTCATTAGCAAAATCTTCCATATCTAAATAGAAATTTGGTGTATAAAAACCTATTGAATCTATGCCAACCGCAACCATATTCACTATATTACTTTATAATTTGTGTAAATATTACGAGATAATAATTGATTCAGCTGACGTTTGAGGTAGTTATTTTTGCGTTTATTAATACTTATTTTACTCAAACATCAATTAAATCAAATAATTTTACTATAATTATTTACCTAATTTTCTTTCAAAAATCTCATGGCTTTGAACTAACTCTCCAAAATTAGTCAAAGCACTGATTAACGACAACTCTCCGCAAAGCACTGTTGCTGCAATAATTTTAGCAAGCCTGCGACGGTTTTCCCCTAGTGATGCATCTGGATTCTGGCATCCTAAATTCTTAAGATTATCAACAACAAACCCATGTTGCTTGCCATTACCTACAGTACCTACGATAATATTTGGTAAATTTACAGAAAAATATAGAGAACCATCTTTTTGTATATCTATATGCGCCAACCCTTGTGAACCTTCGACAATATTTGCCGCATCCTGCCCTGTAGCTAAGTAAGTTGCTAGTAATATATTAGCAAAATGAGCATTAGCAGAAAGAGTTGATCCAGAAATAATACTACCAACTAAATTTTTTTTTACATGCAAATCATAAATTTCTCTTGGAGAGGTACGCAAATATTTTTTACATATATCTTGAGGAATAATCAACTCAGCAATCACATGTATCCCACGCCCTAATATTCCATTAACAGCTGAAACCTTTTTATCAATACACCAATTAGCTGAAACTGAAATATATTCAAGTTCAGAATATTCTTGCAAAATCCATTGCATTAATGCATCAGCAGCTTTGGTTACCATATTATGACCAGAAGCATCTCCTGGATGTATTGATAATCTTATATAGAATATATTGCCAACTATACGAGTGTTAATTTTATCAAATTTTGCAAAACGACTAGTAGATTCTACTATATTAGCTATATCTTCTAGGCGATTGTATAAATCTTTAGAAACATCATAAGCATACTTAATATTGGGAGCAGATAACGCTATAGAGCGAGTCATATTATCACCTAAAATTCTTGTGCTAATTCCACCGCACAAAGATGATATTTTGGCCCCTCTTTTTGTTGAGGGCCAAAGAGTCGTCTCGTAAGTCATCATAGGAACATAAACTTCCTCTTTAACTTTAGAATTATTGATCAATATAGGGCCAATATGCCTCATTGGTATTGCAGCAGCATTATTTTCCACGATAAATCTCACAAATATTCTTAAGCAATTCTATGGCTTCTTCATAAGGACGCTGAAAGCTATTACGACCAATAATTGAACCGTTCGCACCGCCTTTTGCTATTTCTTTGATTTCCGATAATATATTTTCTGTTTCTTTTGCAGCTCCTCCAGAGAAAACTACTAATCTCTTGCCATCAAAGCTGCTTTGCATAATATGACTTACTCTAGCGCTTAATGTTGAAATATCAATCTTTTCTTGCTCATAAACTAATTTAGAATCCTTATTACCTAAATGAGCTGTTGGAGGTTTTACTTTTATAATATGAGCACCAAGAAGAGCCGCCATATGCGCAGCATAGGCACAAACATCAACAGCAGACTCTGCTTCTTTTGTCAAATCTCCTCCTCTTGGATAAGACCAAATCACAGCAGCTAATCCACAAGATTTTGCCTCTTGGATAATTTCACTAACTTCTTCAAACATCTCAAGAGCATTAGGTGAACCTGGATATATAGTAAAACCGACGGCTGCGCAACCAAGGCGCAAAGCGTCATCAACTGAGCCAATAATTGCTTGATTTGGTGAATCTTTTGAAGCAAGAGAATTACTGCTATTTAATTTTAATATTGTTGGTATTTGCCCTGCAAATTTGGCAGATGCAGCCTCAAGCATACCAATAGGGGCAGCATAAGCACTTAAACCCGCATCAATCGCTAATTTAAAATGATAGTCTGGATCATAACTTGCTGGATTTTTTGCAAAACTCCTAGCAGGACCATGTTCAAATCCTTGATCAACCGGTAGAATAACCATTTTGCCAGTTCCAGCAAGACTTCCATGCATTAATATTCTGCAAATATTACTAAGCGTACCAGGATTATCTGCGCTATAATATGATAGAATCTTTTTAACTTTATTAGTTATTCTCATTTTGTAACTCTTTTATCTTTTTCATAACATCACTAGCATGTCCTATTACTGAAACTTTAGGCCAGATATACGCTATTTCACCCTCAGGGTTAATTAAAAAAGTAGCACGGCTAATTCCCATATATTTTTTACCAAACATTGATTTTTCACCCCATACTCCGTAATCAGTACAAACTTTAACATCAGCATCAGAACCCAGAGCAAATTGTAAATTATGTTTATTGCGGAATTTATCATGTGAGTTTAAATCATCTTTAGATACTCCGATTATTTCTGCACCCAAACTTTTAAATTCATCTAAATGACTGTTAAAATCCCGAGCTTCTATGGTACATCCAGGAGTACTATCTTTAGGATAGAAATATAAAACTACATATTTGCCTTTTAAATCTTTTAGATTCAAAGATTTATCTTCAGATATAGAGATAGAAAATTCAGGAGCTATATCTCCTATTTTTAATTGATTCATTATTTTACCTTCTCTTATTAAATCGCTAATTAAGTTAAACTTATTATTTTTGCCTGTGATAGTACGATAAATTTGTAAATTTTCCAATACTCTCTGCACATAATTTCTAGTTTCATAATATGGTATTAATTCAATCCAATCCAATATATTTTTTATATTTTTCATTTTTCTTGGATCTCCATAAATTTTTAACCATTTATCAACCCGATGTGGGCCTGCATTATAAGCGGCGATACCTAAAATATATGAATCATTATATTGGTCTATCATTTGTTTCAGGTAATTACTACCAATAGCAATATTATAGTTATGATCATTTGTTAATTTTAAAACATCACAATTTTTGCTGATTTTTTTTGCTATATCACAAGCAGTGTCCTTTATAACTTGCATCAATCCATGCGCTTTTGCGCTACTAACTGCATATGGATCAAAAACTGATTCCTGACGAATTATACTATAAACAAGAGCCTCTTCTATTGGCAGGTCAGTCATTTGATAAGGTGCTGGGTAGGCATGATCTTTTAAAAACAGATTTTTCTGTATAGCACTCTTAGCAACCCATGCAGTATGATGTATATTACCCAATTCATTAATATTATAAGCAATATTTAAAATATCAGAATCACTCTTGGCGCGATTTATAGTAGAATTAATATAAGTTTGAGCAAGTGTACTAGAACCATATTGAGACACAATCTTAGTTGCTTTGAGAATATCATTATTTTTTATAAACTCAGCAGCAGATTTTTTATATTTATTCAAATCTACACTGTTTGGCAACTGAATATTCTTTTCTCCTAACCTTGTCAGAGATACTTGACCATAGAATGTATGCGAATATTCAGATGCAGCTATTTTATATAATTTCATAGCTTTTTTTGTGTTTTTTTCAGCTTCATGCGCTCTTGCTAACCAATATATACCTCTTGATTTACTAATTGGTGTTTTTACTATACGATTAAAGTTACGGAAATGCTTTAATGCAAGCTTGGGCTTGTTTAAAAAACGCAAAGCCAACCAACCAGATAAATATTCTGATTCACTTTTGTTACCTGGATTATTAGTAAAGCTACTATTAATTACCTTGTAGGCGTCTCTATATTTTTTCTTTTCTATAAACTCTCTAGCTAAATAATTTTGAACTTTCCAAAACTTATTAGCATATTCTTGATCAATTTTAATGCTATTAATTACGGATACTATTTTAGAACCAGAAGGTAAATTTTTTTTACAGAAATTTAAATATCTGTAAATTAATCCAGCTGTGTAATTCTTGATCAAAACCTTTTTAAATAACTTTTTTGCATTTTTACTGTTCTTAATTAATGCGATTTGTGCCTTAAATGAGCGTTTATAATCATTACTTACCAGATAAAGACTATTTCTTGCAGCAGTAATTTCATTATTCCATAGATGATTATCTATTTTTCTAATATGATCATCTTCAGTTAAGTAGGAACTAAATTTTTTATGATAAAGCTTTTGTTCTTCAACAGAAAAACAACCTTTATGCCAACCAGATTTAATAATTTTTTTTAGCTTGTCGGATTTCTGTGTTAACGAGTTACTAGAATCTGATTTCTCCATCAGCGAGGCGCTAGCAAGAGCGCGGTATTTATACCCTTTGCAAGTTGATGGTGTATTTTTACTAAACCAATTTAAAATCAATTTTTTATCCGTATCTGCACTTAAGTAGCTTTCAGCCCTGAGTTTCAATAAATAATTTTGTGGCCAATGAGGATTTTGCTGTAAAAATTTGGTAATTTTCTCAAAATTATTACCATCATAGTCTTTGTCCAAAAATTGTTGTGATAATATAATCTTTTTTAAGATTGGATCAGTATTTTTATTAGCTAAATTAATTGCTTCTTGCCATTTTTTTTCTTTAATTAGCGTAAAAACTCTTGCCTCATTATTAATTTTATTAAATTTGTGATTTGCATCGGCAAAAACATTAATATTCAAACAAAATATGGTCAAAATAATTGACAGATATACAAGAATTCTCATAATACAAAACTAATTAAATTTATTTAGCAAAAAGGTATTTTATGAATAGAGCATTTTTGTTCCCTGGTCAAGGATCACAAGCGATTGGAATGGGAAAAGATTTTTATGAATCTGAAATTATAGCAAAAGAGGTTTTTCAATCCGTGGATGACACCTTAAAATACAAGCTAAGTGATCTTATATTTAATGGCACAGCAAACGAGCTAGCTCTTACCACAAACACGCAACCAGCTTTAATGGCAACTTCAATTGCTATAGTAAAAGTACTAGAAGCACAAACTGGAAAACAAATAAACAAATTATGTAAAGTAGTTGCCGGGCACTCACTCGGAGAATATAGCGCATTATGCGCAGCTAGCTCGCTAACATTAGAAAACACAACAAAATTACTCCAAATCAGATCTTCTTCTATGCAGTCAGCTTCTGGTCAGAATAAAGGAGCAATGGCGGCATGTCTTGGAATATCTAGTGAAGATTTGCAAGAAATGTTAGATGAACTAATTACAGAAGGAGTATGCCAGATAGCTAACGACAATAGCAGCGGACAGATTGTAATTAGTGGCAATGATTATAATATTGACAGAATTGTTGCAGCTTTAAAAGATACTGGACACCGGGCAATTAAACTCAATGTTAGCGGAGCATTCCATTCGAAACTTATGGAAGAAGCTGAAAAAACTATGAGCACTGTAATAGATGATACAGAATTCTTCGCCCCCAAAATACCTATTATATCGAATGTTTCAGCAAATTTAACAACAGATGTAAGGGAGATCAAAACAAACCTAAAAAAGCAAATATGCGGCACTGTTCGCTGGCGAGAAACAATGGATAAACTAGCTGATATTGGAATAAATGAATTAGTGGAAATTGGATCTGGAAGCGTGCTTAGCAACCTCGCAAAGAAATCTCCACATAATTTTAAAACTTACAATATTTCATCAATGAAGGATTTAGAGAAATTTTTAAGATAATTTGTTATAGCAATATTAATATCCTTCTAGCAAACAATATCCTTCTAGCAAATGAAATTAATTAAAGTGCCTACGATTCTAGAACGCGAGTTTAGGATAAACAAAATTGCATATTCACGTTTAAAAAGTTAATTCAATTGTAGCTGCATCAGAAAGAGTTGAACCCGCTGGAATATTGCCGCGATTTTTAGCTTGTTGCCAATGATCCTGGTATATACCTGCATATATATTATGTAACTGATCTGACCCATTACCTATAATATTAGTTTTTGTAGAATGTGCAGGATACCAAATATCACTACCCCACTGCTGAACAGTAAATAGTTGATAAAATATAAACATATTGGGATCATTATTTACAACCATCTTACCCGCATATGCACTACCATGAATGCCTCCTTCAACATATTGACCATCATCTATAGTAACGGTATAAGATGTACCGGAAGTACAATTCACTGTAAAGCTACCAGTAGCCCATGTAACAGACGTAGGCACATTATCAAGATCTAATACACCAAAATTAATAGGGTTTATATTACCAATAGTACAAGTTGATGCAGCAGCCCCAGATCCAGTAGTCGCAGCATTTACTGTAAAACTAGCAGTTTCTGTAGAAGCAAATATTGTAGATGATTGAGCAACAAACAGCGCTATACCACTTATACACGATAATAAATATTTTTTTTTCATAGTTAGTTCTCGTAATTTATTTTACAAACATGCTTAAACTTAAAGCATGTTAAAATTGTACGATAATACAAGTTAAAAAATAAACTAATATTTAATATTCTCTGTTATTAGACCATATTATTATTGATGGTGTGGCAATATTATTAATACTACATTAAAAACTTTACTATCTTTACACCCTTGATTTTGCTGCGTAATTTAACATCGTACTATATAATTTGTTTTACATTAACCGTAATTGACCAAAACAATAAATTATGTTAAAAAGCTTTGAATAATTAGCTAGATTAGAATATTAATTATGCAACAATTAACAGAAAATGATATAGATCCTTATCTTAATTTAGAATCAGAAATTAGCAGGTTAAAAAAGCAGATGAACGCTGTAATTTTAGCTCACTACTACCAGGATTCAGAAATTCAAGATATAGCAGATTTTATTGGAGATTCATTTGCGCTCGCTAAAAAGGCTAATGAAACTAAGGCGGATATTATCATATTCTGCGGCGTAAAATTTATGGCAGAAGCTGCGTCTATTCTTAATCCAACAAAACAAGTATTAATCCCAGACTTAAATGCTGGATGTTCTTTAGAAGATTCGTGCAAACCTGAAGATTTTAAAAAATTTCGTGAAAAACATAAAGATTATATATCAGTAACTTATATTAACTGCTCAGCCGAAGTAAAAGCACTATCAGATATAATAGTAACATCTTCAAATGCTGAAAGGATTATCAACTCTATACCAAAAAACAAGCCTATTTTGTTTGCACCTGATAAGTATTTGGGAAATTATTTAATACGCAAGACTGGCCGCAAAATGACTTTATGGGATGGGACATGTGTAGTGCATGAAAATTTCTCAGAACGTGAATTGATACGAATTAAAACCGCACATCCAAAAGCAAGGATTATTGCACACCCAGAATGCCCTCCTAATCTTTTAGAACACGCTGAGCATGTAGGCTCAACCTCCTCGTTATTAAATTATGCAAAAGAATATAATGGTTCGGAATTCATTGTTTTAACTGAACCTGGCATTATTCATCAAATGCACAAAATCGCCCCTAAAAGCAAGTTCTACGACGTGCCATCTTTAAATAGTGCTGGATGTACCTCTTGTAGTCATTGCCCTTATATGAGGTTAAATTCGCTTGAAAAAATATATATATGCATGGTAAATAAAGCTCCAGAAATAAAAATTGCTCCTCAAATTGCCATCAAAGCTAGGTTAGCTCTAGATCGCATGCTAAAGGGGAAATATTGATAAGAAATAGCTATATATTACACTTCATCCTTTATTTACCCTATAGACTATAAACGCGAGTTTAGGATAAGAAATTTAGCATATTTTTCACATATTACTATGTTTATAACGCGAATTTAGGATAAGAAATTTAGCAGATTTTTGTGTAGATTAGGCAATTTTTAGTACAAAATGTTCTCAAAAAACGGAGAATATCCGTAGATATTTGAGTATTTTTGGGGTTATTTTTTGCTAACAAAGTGTCAATCTATACGTAAATATGCAATTTTGCTTATCCTAAACTCGCATTTATAATGAAGATACGTTGAATTTTGTTGTAAAAAATCATGGAATGCTTATTGACTTGTAACATTTTATTGTTTACCTATTGCATAAGGCTTCTAACAGCTTGTATTAGTTAAAATAAAAATGAACATAGATAGAAACATACCTAATTACTTAACGATCGTCAGGATGATTGCCATTCCAATCATTGTGATGTCATTTTATTTTGATGATTCAAAATTTGCTCATAGACTCGGGGGTGTTATTTTCGCGCTAGCTAGCATCACGGATTTTCTTGATGGTTATTTAGCAAGAAAATACAATCTAGTATCTAGCTTTGGCCAAATGTTCGACCCTGTTGCTGATAAAGTATTAGTAGGCTGTATATTAATTATGTTAATAAAAGCCGGACGCGCTAATGAAATCCCGTGCTTACTAATATTAACGCGTGAATTTGTTGTAGCTGGCCTTAGAGAATTCTTAGCACAAGTGAGAGTTAGTGTTCCTGTAACCAGACTTGCAAAAGTCAAAACCTGTATTCAGATGCTGGCTATTACTGTATTAATAATTGGTTCTGTTGGTTCTGGAATAAGATCTCTAGATTTTATTGGCAATATTTTATTATGGATAGCTGCAATTCTTACCTTAATTACCGGATATTCCTATCTACACGCTTGTGGTAAATATTTCTAGTCATTACCTATTTCTTAATTAGCGCAAAATTTCGACTCATACTGAATATATTAATTTTCGTTATTCCAACAATTACCTAAATGCTTTAAACGCGAATTTAGGATAAGAAATTCGCGTTATAAGTGTTAATTTAAATTAACTTTGTTATATTAAGCAATTTATTTTATTTAATAACACATTATATGTTTGATATTTTTATTAACTTGTGTTAATATACAGATCGTCAGAATAAAATTTATTTTTACTAAGTAGTAAAACACTTTTGTTTTCTTAACTTATATATCGTTTAATAATAACTAATGAAGGTAATTTATGACTAAAAATTTAATAAAAAACAAATCATCTCGTAATAAGCTAGCAATCACACTGGGTACAGCAATGTTT
>JAHDGL010000066.1 GCA_020627625.1 Alphaproteobacteria bacterium
TTTACCTTAGTCTACAGACTCTTATTGTTAAAATCAACCTTTATTTAGCAATGCCTATAGTAAATATAAGTTGAACTATATATATTTTTTATGGCCACAAACCTACGTTACAGGCTCTATCAGATACGCACTAAGTTACGCTTTCTTTTTTATTGCTTTGGGAGTATAAGTTTTTCTTTCTTTAATTCGAGCAGCCTTGCCACTTAATTCTCTTAAATAAAACAATTTAGCGCGTCGCACAACCCCTCTTTTTACAACTTCAATTTTTGCAACCGTTGGTGAGTAAGTCATAAACCTTCTTTCTACACCCTCACCATGACTAACTTTACGGACTAAAAACGAAGAAGTAATACCACGGCTTCTTTTTGCTATTACAACACCTTCATAAGCCTGCAATCTTTTGTTAGCACCATCTGTTACTTTTACGCTAACCCTTACAGTGTCTCCAGCACGGAATTCTGGTACGTTTTTGCTTTCTGTGAGTTTTGCAATTTGATCTTTTTCAAATTGCTCTATCAAGTTTGTCATGTTTAACTCTTAAATAATTTAATTTGTATTACAATTTTAAAACACTCTACGCTGCTTAGTTACCCTGATTGATTCAGAATGTTTCCACTTATCTATCTCTTTATGGTTTCCAGAAATTAATATTTCTGGAACCGCCCTCCCTTTCCACAAAGAAGGCTTTGTATAAAGCGGGTGCTCGATCAATTGCATACCATCAACTTCTACTTCAAAAGACTCTTTTTCTAAGGTTTTTTGGTTTGCTAGCACCCCTGGTAAAAGCCTAATTACACTATCTAAAATTGTAATAGCCGCAACTTCGCCTCCGGATAAAACATAGTCACCTATGCTAATTTGCTCGACATTATACTCTTCAATTATTCTTTCGTCAATACCCTCAAAGCGTCCGCATAAAATAATTATATTTTTATCTAAAATAATCTCCTTAGATTTTCTTTGATTTAGTGTTGAGCCTCGCGGGGATGGATAGTATATCTTAGAATTAGGATGTTTTTTTAATGCGGTATCCAAAGCCGGGCCCACAACATCCGGGCGCATTATTAAACCATTGCCACCTCCATATGGGGTATCGTCAACATTTTTATGCTTTGTGCGACCAAAATCCCTAATATTTATTAAATCCAAGGACCAGTAGTTATTTTTCAACGCCTTCCCGGCCAAAGAACACCCAAGAGGACCTGGGAACATTTCAGGGAAAATTGTTAAAATAGTAACGTGAAAATTGTTCATTAAAATTTAATGCATGTCATTTATTAAAATAAATCAACTTAATGATTTATAACAAAATATACGAAAAAAATATTTTTTACAATTAAGTTTGCGATTTTTTATTGATTAAAAAGACATAATAAGCTATATTTCTGTTTGATTATTTGGTGTTTTAATTTAGTTAATTTAATTCTAATATATACCTAAGTTATTAATGTCACTAAATATTATTCGGGGCATAGCGCAGTCTGGTAGCGTATCTGGTTTGGGACCAGAGGGTCGGGAGTTCAAATCTCTCTGCCCCGACCAATTAACATAATGCATTTATTATCATGTAAATGTTTGTTGTAATTTTTTAAATCCAAATTTAAGACTACAAAACCTCATAATGCATGATACAAGTGATACCAATTTCCATTTTTAATTATATATTAGCATTTTGCGCCGATTCGTCTGTGCTCACCTATCTATTACGCTGCGCAGCCTCGCCTCCGATGCAAACCTCTAATTCAAAATGAAAAATGCTATGATTATCCTTTTCTATGTAAAACTCCACGCTTAATCTGAAGAATTTATATTTATCATACAGCAATATTATTATATAGATAAAACAACAAGTATCAATTATCAGGCACTTGTTAATATTACTAGGAATGTCTACATAGTTTTTTTATGCTACAATGTTTAAATTTTATTATTTTTGTTTAAAATAAAGACTATGTTAAATAACTCACTAAGAAACAAACAAACTTTACTTAAAACTCTTAAAAAATGTTTGTACTTTCTTTTTAATCAACAAAAATTTCAAACTAGCTGTTTAATATTGCTTATAGTTGTTATCGGTGTCGCACCTTCTGTTAATAGTTTATTTCTACAGCAATTAACAGATCAAATTGAAGCTTATTCAGACCAATCTTTAAGTAACATTAATTTAGCTTCTGTTTTATTTAACTGGGTTATAATATACGCTTTGTGGTGGGAAATTCTGAATGGTTTATGGAGACTCTATGATTATGCTTATTTAAAAATAATGCCAAAAATAAAAGCAAATGTTATTGATGAATTTTATGATTATGTTCAATATCATGATCATAATTTTTTTCAAGATACGTTAGCTGGTGATATTGCTAATCAAATCACAGAAGCGTCGCGCTCTTTGGAGATGATTTTTGCACATGCTAATGAAAAAATATTATATAAATTATCTATTTTACTTTTTGCTCTTGTTACTTTATGTACAATACATACGCACATTGCAACGATCTTTTTTTCTTGGGTTATATTATTTGTGGGGACTAGCTTATATTTTTCAAAAACTATCAATAATTATTCTACTATATATGGCCGTGATAAGGCTTTAGTTTCTGGCAGGATAGTTGATTCTGTTGCCAATATTAGCGCAATTCGTTTGTTTTCGTCATACAAACACGAAAGAAAACACCTTAAAACCTTTTTAGATAAAGCGATCATTAGTGATCAGAACATGCAACGGTTTATGTTTAAATTACGCTACGCCCTTGGCTTGTCTTGTACGATAATGATCTCTGCGATGATTTATTACATAATAACTTTGCGGGGCAATTTAGAAATTTCTATTGGTCAAGCGATTTTGATTATTACTTTATGTGTTGCTGTAATTGAAGATATATGGGATTTATCACAAGCCTTAGGAGATTTATTTGAACAAATCGGGTCGTTTAATCAAAGCATGAGTTTATTAAATGAATATAAAATAAAAGACTCTCCTGGTGCAAAATTATTGAAGGTTAGCAATCCATTAATAGAATTCAAAAATGTTAGCTTTGAATACCGTAATAATGATAATAAATTTGATAATCAATCAGTTATTATAGAGCCATATCAAAGGGTTGGTTTGATAGGTTTTTCTGGTTCTGGTAAGACTACATTTGTTGGTATGATTTCTAGATTATACAATGTTACAAAAGGAAATATTTTAATCGATGGTCAAGATATTAGTAAAGTCACACAAAATAGCCTAAGAAATAATATATCTGTTATTCCACAAGAACCTATATTATTTCATCGTTCAATTTTAGAAAATATTCGTTACGGTAATATTAATGCAAGTGATGTAGAAATATATGAGGCAGCAAAAGCTGCTCACATACATGATGACATATTAAATTTACCAAATGGCTATCAGACTATATGCGGAGAAAGAGGAAATAAACTATCTGGGGGGCAAAGACAAAGGATTATTATAGCACGTGCCTTTTTGAAGAAAGCTAAAATATTGATATTAGATGAGGCTACTAGCGCACTAGATAATCATACGGAAAGTTTAATACAAGATTCATTAAAAAAGCTAATGCAAGGCAAAACGGTGATCATTATTGCTCATAGACTATCTACTCTTCTTGATATGGATAGAATTTTAGTTTTTGGTAAAGGTCATATAGTAGAAGATGGTCCCCATTCTAAATTAAAGCAGAATGGAAATTTGTACAAAGCATTGTGGGGCTATTGATGCAGTATCCCTTGATAAACAACGTATCTTCTTATTTTTGAAACAGA
>JAHDGL010000011.1:0-8717 GCA_020627625.1 Alphaproteobacteria bacterium
AAAACATGATCAGCCAATCGCTGAGAATTTATTACAGAGAAAATTTAAAGTAGATGTACCTAATCGTTTCTGGGTTGGTGATATCACCTATATTCCAACAGAACAAGGGTGGCTATATCTTATGTATAAGTTCAATAGCTTTGAGACTAAATTATGCCGCTAGGATATGTTTAGTATCCTCGAGAGGAGTAAGTCCATTCAAGCTAAAATGTGGTCTATAAACGCGAATTTAGGATAAACAAAATTGCATATTTACGTTTAGATTGACACTTTCTAGCAAAAAATAACCCCAAAAATACTCAAATATCTACGGATATTCTCCGTTTTTTGAGAACATTTTTTATTAAAAATTGCCTAATCTATACAAAAATCTGCTAAATTTCTTATTCTAAATTCTCGTTTATATTCTTTTAGATAAAAAAATCGCCACATGACAAGCACAACGAACAATATTAGACAGCATTTTATTCAGCGGAGCCTCTTTGCTTGCATTATCAATAGCTATATGAATATGCTCAGCCTCATCTTGTTTGAATTTTTTTATTTTATCTAATAACGGATTTTTTTTATCATTTTTTTCAAAAAAATCAATTTGCTCTTGGTAATGATCTACTATTACTTCTTCAACATTTTCAGTCACTAGCATAGCGGTTTTTGTCCCTAATTTAGCACTTATTGCGCCAAGACCATAGCCAAAAATTTTCCACATAGGCAAAAGCGCTGTAGGGCGGGCATTACCTTTAGCGATTTGTTCTTCAAAATAATTTAAATGCTCCAACTCCTGTTCCAACATATGTTGAATTACTGTTTTAGACTCCGAATCTTTTATATGTTTTAATTGCCCTTCGTAAATTTTCTGTGCCCCATACTCGCCAGCATGATTTACCATTATAATTTCTTGAGTTTTTTTATTTTTGTCTACGAAATATGGTTTCGGCATTAGATTATTTCTTCTTACTTATCTTATTTATAGTTCGGTTTACTATGTAATAGTAAACTATAAACGCTGCAAACAAAACTATATTTAAAAATAAATTCCATTCAGCCATTGAAAGGCTTAAAATCATTAAAGCTGGTTTATTACACATACCAATCTGATCATTGTAAAGCATTTTTGTAAAATCATCTGCTGAAATATTATCTGTTACAGAAACTAGTGGCTTGCAAAAACTAGAAACCTGAAATATTTCTCTTTCAATGCCAGTATGGTAAACAGCAAGCAAAATAGCACAAAAAGCAGTTATTATATAATATTTAATATGGCTTTTTGTTTTAAGCGTCGCACTAGATAATGAAATTAAAGATAATATTATAAATATTAAATACGGGAAACGCTGATATATACATAAAGGACAAGCTGCTATATTCATTACATATTCCACGAAATAGGCAAAAGCTAAACTAATGCTAGATAGTAATAATAGTAAAATATAAGGATTTTTTAGTTTTATTGACATACTCAAAATATCATCATAATATCGTCTGATTAAATTCTTGTTTTAAACTTAAACTTTTATTTTAAACAAATAATTAATTATGACAATAAATTTCGATGATATCACATCCTCAAAAGCATGGCCTTTTGTAGAAGCAAAAAGAATTTATGATCAAATTAACGGTAAAGTACCAGAAAAAAATTATGTATTATTCGAAACTGGCTATGGACCTTCAGGTTTACCTCATATTGGAACATTTGCAGAAGTTACAAGAACTATTATGGTACGAGAGGCTTTCAAACAAATATGTGATATACCAACAAAATTAGTATGTTTCTCAGATGATATGGATGGGCTGCGTAAGATACCTAGCAATTTACCTAATCAGGAAATGATATCAGAGCATCTTGGTAAGCCCTTAACTGCTATTCCAGATCCGTTCGGCGAAGAAGAAAGTTTTGGTCATTATATGAATAAGAAATTACGTTCATTCTTAGATCGTTTTGGCTTTGAATATGATTTTTATAGCGCCACTGAACATTATAAATCAGGTAAATTTGATCATATGATGATTAAGGCTCTGGAAAAATATGACGATATTATGAATCTAATGTTA
The DNA here is from genome assembly GCA_020627625.1 of Alphaproteobacteria bacterium. Classification (GTDB taxonomy): domain Bacteria; phylum Pseudomonadota; class Alphaproteobacteria; order Rickettsiales; family Rickettsiaceae; genus Megaera_A. The sequence continues at coordinate 2,053 of JAHDGL010000011.1, forward strand.
CCTACTTTCCGGGAAGAACGCCGCAAAACATATTCTCCTTTTATGCCAATTTGTCCGGATACTGGCATTGTGTTACAAGTACCAATAGAGAAAGTCGATTATGATAGTAAAAGTGTTTCATATAGGAATTCAAATGGAGAATTAACCGAAATATTAGTAACAGGTGGTAATTGCAAGCTACAATGGAAGCCTGATTTCGGGATGCGCTGGGCAGGGCTTGGTGTTGATTATGAAATGTATGGTAAAGACCATAGACCAAATGCAGAAATATATAGTAAAATATGCAAGATCCTGGGTGGTAAACCTCCGGTGCAATTCTTCTATGAATTGTTTCTTGATGAAGAGGGGTCAAAAATATCTAAATCTAAGGGTAATAGCATAAGTGTTGATGAATGGATGCATTACGCACCTATTGAAAGCATGAGTTTATTTATGTTTCAATCTCCAACAAAAGCCAAACGCTTACATTTTGATGTATTGCCTAAAAGTGTTGACGAATATCTAACTTTTAATAAAAAATATCATACAGAAGAGGATATACAAAAAAAGATAGCAAATCCCGTCTTTCATATTCATCATGGTAAAGTGCCGGTAATAAATACTTACGGTATTAGTTTTGGACTGTTATTGAATTTAGCATCTGTTTGTAATCCAGATAATAAATCAATATTATGGAGTTTTATTAGTCAATATGCGAAAGAAGCTAGTCCAGAAAATTCACCTTATCTAGATCATTTAACAGAATTTGCTATAAACTATTATAATGATTTTGTAAAAAGCAAGAAAGACTACTTAACTCCAAATACTCAACAAAAAAAGATTTTGCAAGAAATATCTTCTATGTTATCCGAGCTCACTGGGGCAGAAACCGGTGAAGAAATTCAAAATAAAATTTATGCAATTGGGCGAGAAGAAAATTACGAAAATCTAAGAGATTTCTTTAAAGAAATATATCAAATTTTATTAGGACAAACACAAGGTCCACGCCTTGGTTCATTTTTTAAACTTTATGGAATTGAGCAAACAATTAAATTGATAGAAAATAAGATACATAGCAAATAATAAATGCAAAATACTAATACAAAGAGATATCAATTTAACAAATTAGTTCGCAATAAATTACCACCGCGTATGATAAGAGAGGGTATATTTGTAAATAAAACCGAACTTTCTGAGGGTGAATATCTAGCTCAATTAAAAAACAAAATCGTTGAAGAGGCAAAAGAAGTAGCTTCGACAAATGATAAAAAAGATTTGCTTGCAGAGCTTGGCGACGTTCTTGAAGTGATATATGAAATATCTAAAGCAAGTAATTTTGACATTAAAGATATCGAAAAGACTAGATTAGAGAAGCGTGAGATTAACGGATTTTTTGACTCTAATAGCTATATTAATTATATTGAAGTAGATCAAGATAATCACAAATTAATAGAATATCTTAATAATAAGAACCGACCTTACAAGTTTGTTAAGTCCGATTTAGAATAAAATCATTTTATCTATATCGTAAGGTAATACCATTTCTCATTTTGAATTAGAATTTTGCATTTCAAGGTGAGGCTGCGCAGCGTATATAGATAGGTGAGCATTTTTAGGTTGTTTTTTGCTTCAAAATAGATATTTTAGGCAAATAATATGCAAATCTTCTTATCCTTAATTTACGTTATAAAACTAAAGAAAAGTAATATTATGAGTTTAAAAATTGTCACTTGGAACGTAAATTCAATTAATGTCCGAATTAAACATCTTATCGATCTGATTAGAGATCATAATCCAGATATTATATGCCTACAGGAATTGAAATGTATAAATGAGAAATTCCCTAAGGAGGAACTAAATGCTTTACCATATAATTATAATTTATACTTACATGGTCAAAAAACATATAATGGCGTTGCAATTCTTTCAAAAATTCCAGCTGATGAGGTAATAACAGATTTCCCGTCTAATCCAGTACCAGAGCAAGCACGTTTTATTGAGGCTAGTTTTAGTACTGAGATTGGATATATCAGAGTAATTTCATTATATGCACCAAATGGTGGTGAAGTTAATAGCGATAAGTTCAAAATAAAGTTAGAATTTTATGATGCTTTCATAAAATACATAAAATCAATTCAATCATTTGAAGAAAAAATATTCATTGGTTCTGATTATAATATTGCACCATTTGATATTGACGTATACTCACCTCAAAAGCTAGAAAACTCTACTTGTTTTACTTACCACGAAAAGCAAAAACTTAGAACGATCCTCAATTCAGGGTTTGTTGATAATTTTCGTATAAAGCATCCGAAGAAGAAAGAGTTTTCTTGGTGGGATTATCGAGCAGGCTCTTTTGAACAAAATAACGGTATGCGTATTGATTCTATAATCTCTACTAATAATGCGGTTAAATATTTGGTAGATTGTACTATTGATTATAACACCAGAGAAAAGCAGAAACCATCAGATCACGCCCCAGTTATCGCAGAATATTGCAAATTTTCCTAAAATTAGGCAGTATTCAAAATGAAAATAAGTAGTATAATTCAACTTATATTTACTATAGCATTTCTCATTTTGAATTAGAGGTTTGCATTTTAAATGTATTTTTTAACCAATATTGTTTTTTATTAACATTTATATTTTTATTCATTATTTATGCTTAAACTAATATCAAGAACCTTTATTACACTAGGGATTTTATTATATTTTTCTATATTATTTATATTACCTTTTCAATGGTATAAAATTGGCCCTTATAGTGAAATATTCCCGGCTTTTGATTTAATTATCATTTATTATCTTAGTACATATAGCAACATTAAATATTGGCATTTATTTCTAATAGGACTAATTATTGATCAATTATGCAACTTGCCAGTTGGTATTAACTCTATGTTATTTATTTTATCTTATAAGGTTCTTAAAATCTCTAGTCAGTGGTTTATACTCAAAAATTATAAAACTAATATAATAATATTTACTATGTACAGTTTTATCATTGCATTAAGTAGATATCTAACAGTAACTGTAAAAAGTACTTATCATATTGAAGGGAGTTCTATAATATTTTATTACTTAACTACAATTTTTTCTTATCCTGCTATGTATTTTGCTATCCAAAAACCAATAGAAAAATTAAACAAGTATGAGAAATAAAGATTTACATAATAAGCAAATAATAACTAGGCGCACTTTTATAATAGGCGCAGGTAAACTTGGCTTGTTGTTTCTCCTTGGTTGCCGAATGTTTTACATGCAATTCATAAAAAAAAATGATTATAAAACATTATCCGATAAAAATAGAATCAAAATACTGGTAATCAACCCCACTAGAGGAGAAATTCTTGACAGAAACAATCAGCTAATTGCACAAAATAAAAGCTGTTTTCGTTTACTCGTTGATAAAAATAATCATAATCAAATTTCATCTGAGATTAAGTTAATTAGCGTTATTCTTGAACTTGATAATGAGCAAATATCTAAAATAAAAAAAAGAATAAGAGTGGGCGGTAGTCGTATTCCCGTTGTAATTATTGATCGTCTAGATTGGCGGCAAATATCTATTATTGAAGAAAGACGCCCAGAATTAAAATCCATCTTTATAGATACAGGGTTTGATAGATATTACCCTATGAAACATTCTAGTGCACATTTATTAGGTTATATGGGACGTCCCAATCAAAAAAGAAACAATGAGCAATTTTTTAATAAAAACTTTAAAGTCGGTAAGAACGGTATAGAACGATATTACGAGCAAGAATTAAGAGGCGAATTTGGTCATAAACGTATTGAAATAAATGCTCATGGTAAATATGTAAGAAAATTAAAAGAAACAGCCAGCATATCCGGAAAAAACTTAAAGTTAAATATTGATTCAGATTTGCAAAAACAAACAACTCCCCTTCTTAACAACAAAGGGTGTAGCGCTATTGTCATGGACTGTACAAACGGCGGAGTATTGATCTGCAACTCAGCCCCAGCTTATGATCCTAATAAGTTTATCAATCTTTCAAGTGAGTATTGGAGAAGTTTAATCAACAACCCACATAGACCATTAATAGATAAAACTACAAAAAGCCTTTACCCCCCTGGATCTGTTTTTAAAATTATTACTATTTTAGCCGCACTAGAAAGTGGTATAGACCCCCATAGTAAAGTCGTATGCAAAGGTCAAGCTTTTCTTGGAGGAAATAAATTTCGCTGTGCAAGTCGCCGTGGTCATGGAGCTGTTAATATGATAAATGCAATAAAATATTCATGTAATACATATATTTATGATATAGCCAAACAAATAGGTGCAGAAAAAATTATTTCCGTTGCTAAAAGATTTGGGTTCGGAACAAAAACAAATATTGATCTACCTGGAGAATTATCTGGGTTTGTCCCCTCGCCAGAATGGAAATATAAAAAATATAAAGATAAATGGCGGTTAGGAGATACACTAAATTTATCAATTGGCCAAGGTTTTTTACTAGCAACCCCTATTCAATTAGCAACTATGATAACCACAATTGCTAGTAACGGTAAATTATTCACACCACAAATAGCTCAATCAAAACCAAAATATAAACAATTAGACATAAAGCAGGAGCATCTCAATATCATAAAAACAGCTTTATATCATACAATCAACAAACCAGGAGGGACAGGGCGCTTGAGTAAATTAAATTATAAATCGATACACATGGCCGGAAAAACTGGAACAGCACAAGTGCAGGCTAAAAAAAATATAGATGATAATTTAAGCCGAGAAGATATTAACTGGAACAGCCGTAACCATGCTATATTTACTGGTTATGCACCTTTTAACAACCCTAAATTCTGTGTATCTATTTATTATGACCATGGTGGTGGAGGGGGTAGATCTGCAGCACCAATTGCAAAAAAAATAATGGAAAAAGTGCTAAAGAAATATTTATAGTAAATAAAGTCAAAGTTATACCATTTCTCATTTTGAATTATATATTAGCTGTAAAAAAAAGTAATATATTCAGTAATTTTACTATATAACTTAATTCAACTTATTTTACTAGACAAAGTCTTGCTGACCTCATCAAAATGTTTTAGATTGTACAATGTTTTTTCTAAATTATCCAATTTAATCATGCAAGGACCATCACTTGGTGCATTATCAGGATCTTGATGCACTTCCATAAATATGCCAGCAACGCCAGCAGCAATAGCACAGCGTGCAAGTAATTCTACATATTGTCTTTGACCTCCGCTAGCTGACCCCATCCCCCCAGGTTGTTGAACTGAATGAGTTGCATCAAAAAATACGGGGGCGCCAGTTTCTGCCATTATTGCAAGGCCACGCATATCAGATATTAGAGTATTATATCCAAAAGACGTTCCACGATCTGTTAAGATAATTCCTTTTGCGCCAAAATGAACTAGTTTTTCATGAACGTTTTTCATATCCCATGGAGCAAGAAACTGTCCTTTTTTTACTTTTACTACCTTACCAGTTTTGGCAGCGCTGCTTAGTAAATCAGTCTGTCTGCATAAAAAAGCCGGTATTTGTAAAATATCTACTACTTGACCAACTGGCTCACAATGCTGCTGCGTATGCACATCTGTTAGAACCAAACAATCGATTTTTGATTTAACCTTAGCTAATATTTCTAGGCCTTCATCTAGGCCAGCACCACGTTTTGCATTGACAGAACTCCTATTAGCTTTATCGAATGATGATTTGTAGATAAAAGGAATATTTAATTTATCAGTAATTTTTTTAATAGCTTCTGCAATAAATAACGCATGATCAAGAGTTTCGATCTGACAAGGCCCAGCAACCAAACAAAATGGTAAATTGTTAGCGATTGAAATATTATCAATTTTAATTGTATTCACTTATTAAACACCCTATGAAATTATTTAGCTATAGGTAAAGATTGTTTTGTATCAAGTGGGATTTCTTTGTTTTGCTCTAGCTTTTCAATCTTGTTTGACACATCATTTTGAGTTCTAGAAGATAGATTTGCTAAAATTATAGCATTAACAAAAAATATAGCAGCCAAAACCATGGTGGTTTTGTTAAGGAAATTAGCTGCAGATCTACCGCTAATTAATCCCATATTTCCGCCGCCACCAATGCCACTAAGACCGTCACTGCTAGTTTTTTGCAATAAAATTACTATTATTAATAGTATAGCAATTATTAAATGAATAAAAAGCAAAGTATTTATCATGCTAATGAATATTTATTATGGTTTAAAATTATATTTAACTCTTCATCTTTCAAAGAGGCAGAGCCTAACATAACCCCGCTATTGTTATTTACACTCAGAATCTGTTCATAATTATGTGAATTAACGGAACCACCATACACTAATTGAGCATTCTTTGCAACAAAACTTGTTTCTTTGCTATTTTTAATAAATTCAAATATTTCTGAAATTTCTGCAATAGTTGGCACTATGCCAGAACCAATAGCCCAGAAAGGTTCATATGCTATAATTACTGATTTAATATTTTCTGGAATAGATTCATTAATTTGCTGTGCAATAAACTCTTTATAATGATTACTTTTTCTAGCTTCCAAACTTTCACCCACGCAAATTATAGGAATAATATTGGCATTGATACAATTCAAAACCTTTTGTTTAATTAATTTATTATTCTCGCCAATTATATTGCGTCTTTCGCTATGACCAATAATTGTGTAATTAATATCACAG
>JAHDGL010000011.1:8817-22914 GCA_020627625.1 Alphaproteobacteria bacterium
GTGTAATTAATATCACAGCTTTTGATTATTTCAGCAGAATATTCACCAGTATATGCACCAAACCCATTAAAGGCACTTATATCTTGCGCTATAAAATTAATTTTTTTAAAGTATTTAGCCAAATAAGACAAGTATGGAGTAGGTGGGGCTAATAGTAACTTAGAAGAATGATCTTCTTTCTCAAGCTTCTTAAGTTTACTGAAAGCCTCGTCCAGAGTTAAGTTCATTTTCCAATTAGCAATAATGATTGGTTTCATAAGAGAAATTTCTTGCAGTAATTATATTAGATCATTATCTTATGACTATATACATCAATAAGTAAATAAAAAATAGAAATATTATGTTAACTAAAATTAGAAAAGGTACGGATAATCTTTTTGTAAAAATTATTTTGGGAATTATAGCACTTAGCTTTGTAGGGGTTGGAGGAGCTTCTTTTGTTAATAACAAGTCTCAAAGTGATCTAGTGTCTTTTGACAAAACAGATTCTATTTCTATGGAAGATTTTCAGATAGCCAAAGCTCAAGAAATAGATTTATTACAACGTCAAAATAATATTAATCTGACTGATAAAAATATTGCAGAGCTGAATTTGGACAATTCTATTCTCTGGCGCCTTATAAATGAATCGATGATAAATTACTTGGCAAATAATTATGATTTTGACATAAGCGATGACTTTGTAATTAAACTTGTTAAAAATTTGCCATTTTTTAAAAATAAAGATGGTGAGTTTGATATAAATATATTTAAAAATATATTTCATAATTCACGAAACAAAGAAAATGAATATATAAAATCATATAAAAAACAATTAATAACTAATACATTGCTAGATATTTTTGTTGGTTCATTTGTTCCACCAAAAATCATGACAGAGAATATAATAAATTATATGGCAGAGACAAGAAATGTTGATTTACTGTCTGTTGATTTATTTTTTAAATCTAATAACTATAAGCCTAAAAAAATAGAACCTAAACAATTAAAAGAGTTTTATGAAAATAACCAAGCTTTATTTATCATCCCCGAGCTTAGAAATTTTAGTTACATAAAGGCTGATCGTAAATTTATTTTAAAAAAGTTAAAAATATCAGAATCAGCTTTAAAACAATTTTTTGAAGAACATAAAAATGAATTTACCGAAAAGACTTATAGCAAGGCAAAAAAACAAGTAAAGGAGTCTCTAATTAGTGAAAAACTAGAAGAATTAACAACAGAACTTGCTAGAAATTTTGAAGAAGATGTATCAAGTGGACTGACTTTAGAAGAGATTTCTCAGAAATATAAATTAAAAATACAATCTGTTAAAGACGCATCTTTGTCTAATATGAATACAAGTTCTGTAACAGAACATATAGAGCTTGCTGATAGTGTGTTTGAAATGATCGAAGATGAAATTTCTTACCCTATAGAAATTGCTGATAAAAACGAAATTTATCTTATTAATTTAGAAAAAATAACATCTTCAAGGCAACAAGTATTTGCCGAAGTAGAAGAGGATATTCGAAAATTATTAAACAAAAGAATGTTAGTTGATTTTAATGTTCAACAGCTCAAAGAGGTACAGCAAAATTACAATTCTAAAAAAGTTGATAAGAAAAGTTTAAAGAAAAAAGGTATAAGTATTTTAGCAAATAAATCATTTACTAGGTCTGAGCTATCACATCAGAAAAAACTACCGGAGGAACTATTAAATTTGATATTTATTACAAATAAGAATGAATGTACAAATCTTGTAGGAGATAAAAACAAAGCTTACACTGCTTATATAAAAAATATCACTAGTAACAAGTCAAAAGCAAAAACTATAATGAAAGATTCAAAAAATCATTATCTGAATGTAATCAGAGAAAGTTTAGTTAAAGAGTTAATGTTGTATTTAACTAAGCAAAATAATATGCAGATAAAAAATGGGTTTTTGAATTAAAACTATAGCAAAATAAAATAATGACTGGATTATTTGGTAAATTAAAAAAAGCACTGAGTAAAAGCTCTGATAGAATTAGCCAGGGAATTGAACATTTATTCGTAAAACGTAAACTTGATGATCAAACTTTAGAAGAATTAGAAGATCTGTTGCTTTGTTCTGATATAGGTACGAAAGTATCAACAGATATTATTACCTCTTTTCGCAAGCATAAATTTGATAAAGAAGTTACCACAACAGAAATAAAGCAAGATTTAAGTAAACTAATAGATCAGATTCTTTCAAAACAAAATCATCAATTTGAAATTAAAACCAATAGTCTGAATATAGTCTTAATATGCGGAGTCAATGGCAATGGTAAAACAACTACTATTGGAAAAATGGCAAGCTTATATGCTAAAAAAGGAAAAAAAGTAGCAATAGCTGCTTGTGATACTTTTAGGGCAGCTGCTGTAGATCAAATACAAAAATGGGCAGATAGATCCGGTGCATTATTTATATCTTCAGACAAGAAAGTGGATCCTGCAAGTGTAGCGCACAGGGCGATATTAGAATCTATACAAAATAATGTTGATATATTATTTATAGATACTGCCGGACGTCTGCATAATCATAAAAACCTCATGGAGGAACTAGCAAAAATTATTAGAGTAATAAAAAAAATAGATAATTCCGCGCCTCATCATTGTTTATTAGTAATTGATGGTACAACAGGGCAAAATGCAACTACTCAAGTAGAGCAATTTAAATCTATTGCGGATGTTTCTGGTTTAGTGGTTACTAAACTAGATGGTACAGCAAAAGCTGGGGCGATTGTGGGCATAGTACAAAAGTTTGCATTACCAGTGCATTTTATTGGCATTGGTGAAGGAACAGAAGATCTAAAGCCATTTTCTGCAAAAATATTTGCCGATTCCTTGGTTGGTCTTGAGGATTAAGGCCAGTATTTTTCTGAAAAAGATAAGTTATTAATCTAAGGATTTAGAGCGGTAATTTTCTATTGATAATAATTTTATTTCTAACAATCAGGTCAAAAAAACTAGATTAGAAAAATCAATTATGTAAACATAAAATGAATGTAAAGCCGAACATAGAACCAGATAAGAATTTTGGATTTGAAAAAGTCACATCAGAAAAGAAACGTACTCTTGTAGATAATGTATTTTCGAATGTTGCAGATAAATATGATCTAATGAATGACCTAATGAGCTTAGGTATTCATCGCTTATGGAAAGATGAATTTTGTCGAATGGTACCAAATCTAAATTCAAAAATTCTTGATGTTGCTGGTGGCACTGGTGATATATCTTTTCGTTTAAAAGATAATGCCAAAAAACAAAATTATGATCCTCATATAGTAGTGTGCGATATTAATCCTGATATGTTAAAACTTTGCAAAGATAAAGCCATTGATCGCAATATTTTAACTAACTTTGATATTGTAGTAGGGGATGCAGAAAATTTACCATTTTCAGATAATAGTTTTGATTATTATACAATTGCTTTTGGAATTCGTAATATGGTGTCTCTTGAAAAGACTTTATCGGAAGCTTACAGAGTTTTAAAACCTACGGGGAAGTTTTTATGTTTAGAATTTTCGAAAGTAGAAAACGATTTTATAAGTAAATTATACGATTATTATTCATTTAAATTAATACCTAAAATTGGTAATTATGTGGCGCAAAACCAGGATGCTTATAGATATTTAGCAGAAAGCATCAATTTATTCCCAAATCAAGAGGATTTTAAGAGCTTGATACAAAATACTGGTTTTAGTAACGTGAGTTACAAGAACCTTACTTTTGGAGTCGCTGCAATTCATTGTGGCTTTAAAATTTAAACATGGATTTTATATGATTAAATTTTTCAATAATTCTTTTAGGTTATGCAGGTTACTTTACATTATCAGTAAAAACCAAATTCTCACTTATCCTGGTAGCTTTAAGTTACCAATATCATTAAGATCTTTTGGTTGGTTTTTATCAATATTTTTATATCCTAAAAATATCATTGCAACCCCTAAAAAGAATTTCGGAGAGCGTCTGACTGATTGTTTTTCAGGGCTTGGCCCAATATATATAAAACTTGGACAAACACTCTCTACAAGACCAGATCTTATCGGATTAGAAATGGCAGAAAGTTTGAAATATTTACAAGATAAACTGCCAGCTTTTGATAGTAAAATAGTTCGTTCTCGCATAGAGCGATCTTTTAACAAAAAGCTCGATCAGATTTTTACTGAGTTTGGGGATAAACCAGTTGCTGCTGCTTCTATTGCGCAGGTGCATAAAGCTAAATTGAAATCAGGAGAGGAGGTAGCTGTTAAAATTCTGCGCCCTGATATTGCAAGAAAATATAATAAAGATATATATTTTTTAGAATATATTGCAACAATCCTAACTATTTTATTCAAAGGAGCAAAAAGATTAAAACCAAAAGAAGTGATCTCTGTATTTCGTCAATCAATGAATTTTGAACTTAATTTACGTGCAGAAGCAGCGGCCGCCTCTAGAATTTATGACAATTTTATTAATGATGATACATTACGTGTTCCAAAAATTTATTGGTCTTTGACAACGAATGATATCATCATGCTTGAATGGATAGAAGGTGTATCTATTTATGATAAAGAAAAAATTGCTGATTTAAAATTGGAGCCTGCATCAATAGCTAGAAAAATAGCTGTTATCTTTTTTAATCAGGCTTACCGCGATGGTTTTTTTCATGCGGATTTACATCCTGGTAATATTTTAGTTTGCGCTGATGGGAAAATAGCACTTATTGATTTTGGAATTATCGGTATTTTGCCAGAAAGAGATCGTTTAGCAATTGCAGAGATTTTATATGCATTTTTAAAACGTGATTACGTGCTTGTTGCTCGTGTTCATAAGCGAGTAGGATATATTCCACAAGATACTAATTTAGATTATTTTGCTCAAGATTGCCGAGCAATTGCAGAGCCTATTATTGGTTGTATGGTCAAAGATATCTCGATCGGTAATTTACTTACACAATTATTTAAAGTAACTAAAGAATATAGTATGGAAACTCAACCACAATTAATTTTACTACAAAAAACTATGGTAGTCGTTGAGGGTATTGGTCAAACTTTGGATGAAAAAATCAATATGTGGGAACTAGCTGAGCCTTGGATAAAAAAATGGGCCGCAAAAAACATCACTCCAGAAGCAAAGATTTTACGTTTTATTAAAAAGACATTGGAAAAAATATGCGAATAGCTACTTGGAACATCAATTCTGTACGTTTGAGAATTAATTTATTAGAAAAATTAGCAAAAGAGCATAATTTGGATGTTATATGTTTGCAAGAGACAAAAACAGAAGATAAAAATTTCCCCCTAGAGGTTATTCATTCAATGGGCTTTGAGCATGTTATTTATAGCGGTGAAAAATCCTATAATGGAGTAGCAATTATTTCCAAATATCCTATACAAGATAGTTTTTCAATAGAAATATATAATCAAGATAAAAGACATATTTGTGGGAAAATCAATGATATTGAGATTCATAATTTTTATGTCCCAGCAGGTGGTGATGAACCAGATATAAAAATTAATCCTAAATATAAGCATAAATTAGAATATGTAAAATTAATGCAGGAATGGTTTGCCAATAATAGAAATATATCCGACCAAATAATTTTAGTAGGTGATTTGAATATTGCCCCACACGAGCATGATGTGTGGTCCAGCCGTCAATTGCGTAATGTTATTAGTCACACAGAATCAGAGAGGTTAGCTCTACAATCTCTGCAAGAGTCTTTTGATTTCATTGATGTAGGTAGATATTTCGTAGATTTTGAACAAAAATTATATAGCTGGTGGAGCTATAGAAATCGTGATTGGAAGAAATCTAATAGAGGCAGAAGATTAGATCATATTTGGGCAAGCAGAGCTTTGGAAGCAAAATTACAAACTATAGATTATATATCAAGCGCAAGAGATTGGGAAAGACCTTCAGATCATGTGCCTTGTATATTGACAATTTAGTTATAATAAAAACAGTTGAATTAACTTTTTTTTACTATACCAACTGATTTTTTATAATAACAATCTTTGTGTTTTTTTATCTCTAAAAATTATTTTGGTGTAATTAATTAAGTAAATCTATTTTGATTTAAAGATGTTTTATGATTCAATAGTTTTTATCATTGAAATTATTTAGGTAATTTATGTTTCGTCAAATGCCAATAATACTAGCAATGATTATAATAATAATTGTTGTTTTTGGCGATTTTATACCAACCATTGTAGCGCAATTTTTATTTGGTATTAGCATTTCTATCAAATCTCTAATTATTTTTTTTCTGCCTATTATTATTTTTTCCTTATTGTACAGAGCAGCAGTAAATCTTATGCAATATGCTTCAAAAATAGTATTATTAATTATTACAGCTGTGGTAGTATCAAATTTTCTTGCTACTAGTTTTAGTCAATTTCTTGGTGTATGGATTTATAAATTTGATATAAATTTAATTACTCCAAATAAAGTAGCTAGTTTGCAGCCAAAAATATTATTCCAATTCCCTGCTTTATTTTCTAATCATATCAGTATGTTTTTTGGTGTAACATTAGGCATATTATCAGCGAAAATCATACCAGATCATGCACAAATATTTGCTTCTCTTCTTAGAAAGATGGTTAATAATATACTTAGTTTGATTAATTTTCTTATACCAATTTTCGTAGCAGGTTTTGTTATAAAACTAAATCATGATGATATCATACTTAAAATGATTTTAGATTACACCGTAATTTTCGTTATTATAGTAATTGCCGCAATAATATATATCGGCTCGCTATATATTATTGTTAATAAGTTTAGTTTTACTAATGCACTAATATCTGTCAAAAACATGATACCGGCAACATTGAGTGGTTTTTGCACTATGTCTGGTGTAGCTAGTATGCCTTTAGCCTTGATAGGAACAGAGCGTAATGCAAAAAATAAATATTTAGTACATACGATAGTGCCATCAACAGTTAATATTCATTTAGTTGGTGATTGTATAGTTATCCCCAGTTTTGCATTTGCTATTCTTAAAAGCTATGGGATAATTCAACCAGATTTTTTTACCTATTTTATATTTAGTATCTATTTTGTATTCGCCAAGTTTTTTGTAGTTGCAGTGCCAGCTGGTGGCATAATAATTATGCTACCAGTTTTAGAGAAACATTTAGGCTTTAATACAGAGATGCTTTCATTGATTACAGCTTTATACATATTATTTGATTCTGTAATTACTAGTGTTAATGTTCTTGGTAACGGTGCTTTGGCTAAATTTATTGACACTGTAACTACTCCAAAAAAAGAAACTATTTATGAAATTCCAACTAAATAAACACAATTATAGTAAATATAAGTTGAACTATATATGGTGAATCAAGTTGAATTTGATGCATTTTTTAATTCATCTTTATGAAATTTATATCTTTAATTCACGTTTTTACGCTCTTGAACCGGTGAATTTTTATCGCCCTGCATACAGTTTTGGAAAAATCTATTGACTAGAATAATCAAATTGTATATAAAATTTAATTGATTGTAGAATTGGGGATGTAGCTCAGGGGTAGAGCGTCTGCTTTGCAAGCAGAATGTCGGGGGTTCGATTCCCTTCATCTCCACCAATTTTTAATCAAAGTTTTTACAGTATAAATTAGCAAAATTCTAAATATTAACTTATTTTATCTTACATCATTTGCGATTTATTTTGCCTTGAATTTGCTGTCGAACAAAAATTAGTACATAAATTCAATGCAGCATATTATTTACGAAAATAAAATATATATTATAAATATGAAACGAAAACAGGTTTAAATTGATATTTATTTTAAGTTGTTTAAATCACGAATTTCATTAATTTGTATTAGTTTATTAATATGTAACTTTCTATCATCGTTATTTACTCACAACTTAATTATATTATATCTAACAAATAACCTAAGGTTATTTAACATTAAATATCATTTAACATATACAGATAAAAGATAGTTTAGACTAATAAATCTCATTATATAGAAGCTCTAAATTAGCGTTTTTTTCTGAACTTTGACTTTAAATATATTTAAAATTTTCTTGATAGACATAATCTTCTTGTTTCTATGGTAAAAATAAACTAAAATTTAATAAATTAACAAAAAATTATGACTACTATAGATTCCGCTTTTAATATAATTACTTTTTTAGATGATTTCTTTTGGGGCTATATTGGCTGGGCTTTGATAGTAGGGGCTGGTATTTATTTAACAATAATATCAGGTGGCTTACAATTTCGTGCTCTTGCTAATTTTTCTTCTAACATTAAGGATATTTATTCAGAAGCAGCAAGCTCTAGAAATAAAGGCGTACACCCATTTAAATTATATTTTGCTTCTGTTGGAGGCATGGTAGGGCTTGGTAATATAGTATTTATCAGTCTTGCAATTATGATTGGTGGGCCTGGTAGTATTTTTTGGACTATTATTGCATCTTTAAGTGGTATGTTACTAAAATATTCTGAAATTTATTTAGGAGTAAAATATCGCGTACAAAATCCTAATGGAACATTTAGCGGTGGCCCTATGTATTTTTTGCAAAAAGCATTTAAACCACAAATATTTGCTTATCTTTTTGCTTTTTTGCTATGTTTGTATGGTGTAGAAATCTCAAATTTTTTAATTATTGTTGATCGCATAGAGCATAGTTTTGAATTTAATAGATATGTAATAATTGCAGGCCTGCTTTTAACTGTCGTATATTCCTCAATTGGGGGTATTAGTCGTTTAGCAAATATTTGCAGTTTGATCATGCCTGTTTTTATGATTGGCTATGTATTATTTGCTATTTATGTAATTATGTGTAATGTATCGATATTGCCAGAATTTTTTAAAAATGTTTTGGTATCAGCTTTTACAGGCCATGCGCAGCTAGGTGGTTTTGTTGGAAGTTCAATGATTCTAGCTGCATATCTTGGAATTTCAAAAACAGTATATTCTGGTGATATAGGCATTGGTTACGATTCAATAATGCAAAGCGAGACTACGATAATAAATCCGCGTAAGCAGGCAACATTAGCTATTTATGCATTATTTACAGATGCAATAATTTGTATTTTAACAAATACAATGCTTGGTGTAACTGGCGCATGGTATAGTTTAAATCATTTAGAGCCTTCGGACGTTGTGGCTCAGTTGCTTTCAAATTATATTCCTTATAGTGATGTATTTATGACCTTATTATTATTCTTTGCAGGTTTTACAACTATTATTGCTTATTTAGTTGCAGGCACAAAATGCGCACAATTTATCAGTCCTAAATATGGTAAAATAATATACTTGCTCTATGCTGTTTTTGCATTTATATTCTTTTGTAATTTTTCGCAAACTAACATTATTATTATTATGAGCCTATTGAGCGGGATGCTTGTTTTATTAAATGTTTGTGGAATATTGAGTCTAAAAAAAGATATAGAGTTTTAATAATATTAGTATTTTTAATTAGTATAAGTTATGAGAAAATTTGGCGTAATCTTTGCATTGTTATTGGTGTTAGTTTCTAGCGTTTGGTTGTATTTAGCAAACCAATTTAAAAGAACAGTTACTAGAGAAATTCAGAATAATAATTTTATTAATTTGTCTAATCCAGAATCTGTTGTTATTGAAAAATTTAAATTCAAAGTAACGTTAAAGGATGTAACAATTCCTATCTTAAAAGGAGGTAACGTTACGGCAGACATCATGTCGGTATTTTGCAATCCATTAACTAATAATATAACAGTATATTTTAATGGTGATAAACTCAATATAGGAAAGGGAGAGTCTGCTATGTATGTCCCCTCTCCGAATATAACTATAGTGTTTAATAAATCGTTTACAAATAACAGCAAAATTAATTTCACTAACATAGATATGATGCTAACTTCACAAGATTTGTCATTATATTTTGCCAAGGACAATACCTTTATATATAAAGCATCTTTGTTAGAAACTAATTTTTCTACGAAGCTAAAAAATAATGCTTATCATATTACTTATGATAGTAACATAGAGGAGGGTGAAACTAATTTTGAACCAGGATATTTGCAGAAAATAGCGAAAAATGTTTTGCCAGAACATTTAGTACAAAAACTAGACAATCAGTTTTTTGATAAACATTATTATGCAATTTTACAAAAAGCAGGACCAACCAGTTCTTCAAATAATTTGTCTGTTAGTTTAAGCAAGAATTTGGTAAAAACAATTATTAGATACATAGAAGAGGCAAAAGATCTTGATGAGATATACAAAGAATTCGATTATAAGAAAGAAAATTATTCAATTGCATTAAATAGTAATTGCACAAATGCTGTTTTTACAGAATCTATAGATGTCTTACTTTCTGGAGATGGTGAAAATATTCTAATGAGTATTAACACAAAGGGATTAGATAATTATAGCAATAATAGCGAAAACAATAATGAGACTAGCTTAAAAAAATCAATTAATACTGTACTTAGCGATTTACTTTTAGAAGAAGCACAAAAATATGCTGATTTATATGATGTTAATTTGACCGCCACACCCGAAGATTTCATTCCTTTAGTAGAATCTCTTAACTTTAATCATTCTAAAATAAACCTTAAATATAATCATAACATTGAGTCTGCTGATTCTTTACTTGATTTTGATATTGGATTAAATGATTTTAATATCAAATCACAGGGTAGTTTTAAAGATAAGATATATAATGGTAAAATAGAAATAAAAACTCCAGCTTTATTAATAGATAATATATCAAATATTTATACAAAATCTGTTAAACCAATATTGGATCAAAATATCACTCAAGAAAATGCACCTAAATTTGAATATATTGATTCAATAATGGAAAATATTAAAAATAATGGTTTTAATGCTGTTTCTGTTTTTCATCACAAACCAGGATTGCAGGTGAATGAAACTTTCGTATCTAATATTATCTTTAACCCAAAAAAGTTTGAGTTAAAAATCAATGATAAAACTATTTTAGATATTCTAACTGATAAGAATATTATAAAATTTTTACAAGATATGCCTGAAAAAGATGATAGTAAAGAGAATAAGGATAATAAAGAACATGAGGTAAATTAATAAATAACCTCAAGCTCTAGATTTTAAGGGGTAAGTTTAGATTTTTATTATTAAAAGCGCATTAAAGTTTATGGTTTTTTTTAAATGCACAAAGATTGTAAAAATAATTCTTAATCATGCAAATAACTTTTAACAATGTATAATTGTTTATAACCGTGTAAATTCTTAACCATGCAATTTAAATCTTATAAAAGATACTATAGATATTACAAATAAACTTTTAAATAAACAAATTATTTTATGTCTAACAAATTGTCGCCTTTAAGGGGTATGAAAGATCTTTTACCAGATGATTTTCGTGTCCATCAATATATAGAAAAAATTGCCTATGATACGGCAAAATTATATGGTTATGAAGGTTTTAGTACTCCGTTACTTGAGTATGCTAGTGTTTTTGATCGTACATTAGGTGAAACTTCAGATGTAATTTCAAAAGAGACATATAGCTTTACCAGTAAAGGTGGTGATCTTATTACTTTAAGACCAGAATTTACTGCTGGAATAGTTCGTGCATTTATTTCTAATGGCCTAAAACAAAAAATACCATTAAAATTATTTTCTTCTGGCCCTGTATTTCGTTATGATCGGCCGCAGAAAGGTCGTCAGAGACAATTTCATCAGTTGAATTTTGAATATATAGGGGCTAAAGGGCCTTATTCTGATGCAGAAACTATAGGCTTGGCGGCACATATTCTGGATAATTTGAATATTTTACAAGATGTAACTTTAGAGTTAAATTCACTTGGTTGTAATGAGTCACGAAAAAGATACCAATCTGCGCTTAAAGAATATTTTAAAAAACATTTTGATACATTATCCGATGATAGCAAAGAACGTTTAGAAAAAAATCCATTAAGAATTTTAGATTCTAAAAATGAATCGGATAAGAAGATTGCCAATAACGCTCCAATTATTACTGATTATTATACAGATTCGGCTTCTCAATATTTCGAGGAAGTAAAATCATATCTAGATAAAATGCAGGTAAAATATGTTGTAAATCCAAGATTAGCACGCGGATTAGATTATTATTGTCATACTGCTTTCGAGTTTGTTACTGATAAGCTTGGGGCCCAAGGAACAGTTTTAGCTGGTGGTCGTTATGACGGTCTGACAACATTAATGGGAGAATCAGAAATTCCTTCTATTGGTTTTGCAGCTGGGCTTGAGAGATTATCTCTAATGAATGATTTTAAAATACCTATAGATCGTCCAGTAATTGTAATTGCTTTAGATCAAAATTGTATAGATTATGCAATAGACATAACTAACTCTATGCGTAAAAATAATCTGAATATTAGACTAAAATTAAGTGGTAAAGTAAGTAAGCATATGCAAAATGCTTTAGCAGAAAATGCGTCGCATATAATTTTTATTGGCCCAGACGAGGTTAGTAAAAAGATTTACAAACTAAAAAACTTAGATACAAAATCCGAGATCGAATTATCTTCTCAAGAATTATTAAACTTATTGAAAAAATAGTTCTAAAAAGATTTCTAAAAACTCTTATTGTGAACTTGCGCTTCAATTAGTAAATTAAAATAATTATATCATTTTGATAAGTAATCATTTATGTTAGAAGTAGTATAATATATTAAAATTCATTATGTTGCCTAAAAAAAAACCTAAATTACTTAATACTGTATTAGCATCTGAAAGCCTAAAACAACTTGCATTAAAAAATAAAGAAGGAAAAACAAAAATATCCGAAATCATGGATGATTTTAGCGAAAATGGTATTTTAATGGCTATGATATTTTTTGCATTACCAGTTGCTGTACCACTGCCATACCCACCTGGTTTTACGACTATCATGGGTTTGCCTTTGATGTTACTATCTGTGCAAATGTTATGGGGGAACAAAAAAATATCCCTACCAGACAAAGTAAATAATTATGAAATAAAAAACTCTACATTAAGAATGATTAGTAACAAAATAACACCTATTGTAGAAGTTGTTGAAAAATATATGAAGCCCAGATTTTCTTTTGCAAAATCAGTTTATTGCGAACAATTTGTTGGCCTGGTTTGCCTTATTGCTGCTTTTGCTGTTGCATTACCTATACCTTTAACTAATGCTGTACCAGCTCAAGGGATTACAATTATGGCGCTTGGATTGTTGAATCGAGATGGTCTTATTGTTATTGCGGGTTGTATGATTGCGATATTAGGTTTAATAATTGCGATAGCTGCGATTTTAGGTGGCGCGATATTGTTCAAATATCTTTTATCATTTCTTTTCTAAATAACATATTCTTTACATTAAGCAATGAGTAAAAAAATATATACAGGTTCAAGCAAAACTTTGTACCAATCTGATAAAGATTATGAATTAATTATGTCTTTTGATGATAATTTTAAAATGCCAAACAAACAATCTATAGAAATTTCTGGCAAAGGAATTATTAATAACAGTATTTCTTCTTATATAATGCAGAAATTGGATATGATAGGTATAGAAAATCATCTAATTAAAAAAACTAATATGCGCCAACAATTAGTACAATTTGTTGATGTGTATCCTATCCAAGTGCATATTTGTACGATTGCTTGTGGGCGTTATATAACGGATTTTGGTATTGAAAATGGCTTTGTATTTGAATCGCCAATAATCGATTTTCGTGTAAAGAATAAAGAACTTAATTACCCTATAGTTAATGAATCACAAATTATTAGTTTTGGTTGGTTAAATCAAAAAGAGTTAGATTTGTTAAAGAAACAAGCTATGCGCGTTCACGATTTTCTTTCAGGTCTTTTTGCCGGTTTAGATATTCGTTTAGTTGATATTAAACTTGAATTTGGTCAGGTTTTTAACGGAGAAGATTTTTTAACTATGCTAGTAGATGAAATTTCTCCAGATACTTGTAGATTATGGGATGCAAGAACAAATGAAAAATTATGTTATGAAGTAGCAGAACAAAACCCTGAGAAAATAATACCCACTTATCAAGAAGTGCTAAGAAGGCTTACATCGTCAAATTCAAATAATTAATTTTGCTTTGTATTGGAATAAATCAAGGATGAAGTGCAACACCTAATGTGCTATAAGCACAAATGCAAA
>JAHDGL010000067.1 GCA_020627625.1 Alphaproteobacteria bacterium
AGACGAATCGGCGCAAAATGCTAATATAGTAAATCAAGTTGAATTTGACGCATTTTTTAATTCATCTTTGATATAATTTACATCTCATCTTTTTCTCTTTGAATGGGTTAACATTTAAGGAGGAAAAAGCTAAAACCTAAATTCCAAAATATTTTTAAAAAAACACATAAACTTCAACTTGATTCACTATATATAATTTAAAATGAGAAATGGTATAATTCAACTCAAGCTCACTATACAGTATTTTGTAACGGTTAAACCTTATTTGGTAAAGTAAAAGTAAACTTAGTTATTTTATCGTCACTAATTGCACTAATACTCCCCTCATGTGCTTCAATAACTGATTGACACAATGCAAGGCCCACACCACGTCCACCTGCTGGTGTTGATGTTCTAGAGCCTACTACAAATTTATTAAAAATACTTAATATCTCAGTTTTAGGTATGCCTATACCTCTATCGGTAATAGAAACACTTACGCTATTATCTTCCCCTTTCTTTAAAGAAATAGTTACTGGATTACCATTACCGTATTTTACAGCATTGCTGATTAAATTATCTATAGTTTGTGTTATGTAGTACCGATCACAATTAACAATAAAATTACCTTTTATATCAAAAATAAATTTCTGATTTTCCACTTCATCAGAAAATATTTTTTTATACAGAATAGTTCGTTCCTTTGCTAATGCTCCTAAATCAATATCTTCTTTAGTTAATTCATAACTGTTAGAAGAAATTTTGGATAAATCAACAATACTATTTACATAACTTTGAAGACGGTCTCCGCTATTAATTATATCTTTGATAGTGCTTTTTACCTTTTTACTATCTAGCTGATCATAATAGGAATAAAGAATATCACACAGACTTATTATACCCGTCATAGGTGTATTAGATTCATGCGTTATATTACGTAAAAAGTTATCTTTCATATTGATTAATCTTGATATTTCTTCATTTTTAATTCGAAGCTGATTGCGAAGATAAGTAGTTTTTTTATTTAACACCCCTTCTTTATTCTTAAGTTGATCTTGAAGAAAATCAATTCCTTGACCTATATTTGCTAACTCTCGCTGAGTAAAATCGATTTCTTTTTTTAAATATTTTATTTTTGTATCTGATCTCTCTTGTTGCTCTTGTTTTGGTTTAAGAAATATGATTACTGCTGTTCCTAAAAATAGCACCATGTAAATAAGCATGAATTCTGGAGAACCAAGACTCATATTAAAAGTTTGACTGAAAGTATATTCATACAATGACACTCCTAGAAAAATACCTACAGACATTAAAACCAATGATGCACGCCATCCAAATATCAATGCAGCTATTATTAAATTGGTTGCAAACATTGCACATTGTAACATTTCAAGTTTGTGCATCATTACAAAGAAGCTATTAAACACTATAAACATATAAAATATAGATATAGGCCACCATATTCGAATAATTTTTTCTCTAATATGTTGTTTAATACTCAAAGGCCAAATTGGATACATTGCAGTTAATGTGCTTGTTATTAACATTGCTTGATATATGGACATTATTATATAGCTATGTTGAACTATTCCCGAATAGCTAACATACATCGTAGTTAATGTGTATACAGCGAAATATATACCTAATGTTACATATGTTGCATCATCTCTTAAGGGAAAACTATTGATAAATTTGCTAAAACTGAAATTTTTTATTGGCCTAATAATTGCATCAAGCTTAAGATTTATTTTTTTTCTTTCTTCATCAAAACTTTTCTGATCTTTTATTCCTACCCAACCACCTGGTTGTTTTAAAAGGTAATGAGAGCCAAATAAAAATATAACATTACATAACATTGCTAAAAACACACCTACTATTTTGGTAGATACGTGAGCAAACTCTATTGGTAAAAATTTCCACATAATAGTAAAACCAAAACCAGCTAACATACTAATAAAAACAGATTTACCAGTAGAACGGAAACCAAAAATAGTTAAAAGAAGAATTGGCGTAACAACCGGAGAATAAAAACTATTAGCTAATATAATAATCTCAAGTAAATCATTTTCTATCAAAGATAGTAAAACTGCCCCTATCCCTATGAACATTGAATAAATTCTGGAAATTACAATTTCTTTTCTAATTTCAGGAATCAATAGTTTACAAATATCATTTGTAAATAATACAGATGCAGAATTAATTTTTGAATCCGCTGTGGACATCGCAAATGCTATGATTGCAACAATAACCAAACCTTTTAAGCCTGTAAAACTATAATGATCAACTATGTGATATAAAATTTGGTTAGCTTGTAATGATGAATTTATACCACTTAGCATTAACGGAATCCAAGCTATCATTAATTTTATAATAATTAATGATATTCCAGAAATAAAAAATGCTTTTTTAACTTGCGTAACATCAGTACCAATTGCAACTCTTTGAAAAGCAGTAGCCGTAAAATCTGGTAATGAAAAATAACAAAACATTACAATTAGCCCTATTAATTTCTGATTCTGAAAATTAAATAATGCGCTAACGTCAAATTTGGGGTCAGCTAATATTCCCGATAGAGTAAGCCCTTCATGATAAAAATCGCTCCATACTAAAAATCCAATTAATGGTATTATCATTCCAAAAGCAAAAAATTGTAATACATCAGTAAATGTTACAGCTCTAATTCCACCGAATGCAGAATATAGTGTAGCAATAAATCCAGCTATTATTATAGATACATATCCAGGTAAATTCACAAAGTAGGCGAACACATTACCAAAAATCTTAAACTGTACAGCGATACTACCTATTACACCTATAGTGCCCGCTATTGCTGTAAGTATACGTACTGGCTTACCATATAAATCTCCCATTGCTTCAGCTATAGATACTTTACCTAAAAACTCGCCCATTCTCGGAGCTAGAACCAGAGCCGTAATAATTAATGATGTCCCTATACCTAAAGATGCAAACATATAGAAAAACCCATCAGAATAGGTTTTGGATAAAGTAACAAAGAAACCACTACCACTAGCCCAAGTTGCAACTATAGTTGCAACTAATGCACCAGTAGAAAAATTTCTACCTCCAAGTGCATATTCTCTAATGTTAGTTACTTGCCGTCCATGACCAAGGCCAACAACAAGAGTTAAGACTAAGAAAGAAACAACTATGAATAAATCAACGAACATAAGCTATAACAATATTAATTAAAATAGGTAACCTAATTTTCAACAATATCAAAGTTTTTTCTAATTTCAAACAAAATTTTCAACTATTGGATATTATATAACGTTTTTAATCAACTATAATTCGAGTTTTTTGTTGATAATAAAATTGGATATAATAATCATTATAAGTTAAAAAATATGCAAACTTTAAATAAAGTTTGATATAATTTTCAATTAGGGGAAGATTGGTCAAGATATTGAAGTTATAAAAACTGTTCCTGGAATTGATAAAAAGACTTGCGTTCCTTAATTTTTGTATAAAATTCCAAATACTAAATATTAGAATATTTGTGAATTTGTAACTTTTGTTGGTGCACCCTATAAACCTTATTGTTTTAATAGCTCTTATTTAAATTTACATTCTTAATATAATTAGATTAATATATAAAAAACTATAACAGCTATTGACAACTGCAAGAAAAATATTATCTTACAACTGCAAGAAAAGTATTATTTTTTTTTTAATTTAAATTAAATAAATAAAAATTATTATGTTTAGAAATTTTTGG
>JAHDGL010000068.1 GCA_020627625.1 Alphaproteobacteria bacterium
TTTTAGATCTATATATAAATTCTTTAGAATTTATTCTTAGTTCTTTTGTATCCTCTACTGCGATGATACCCCCCTTTTTTTCTAATATTATATCTTTATTACTGTTATAGGCAAATTCAGTTCCATGTTTGTTGCGGATATAGTGATGATTAGTATTTGGCGTAAATTTTGAAATTTCACTACGATTAATACCGAATTCATTGAAAAAATGTGAAGTTTTTTTCCAAACATAAATAATTAATTTATTATAAGATTTATTATTAATATTATTTTGATGTAAATAGTTACGTTGAATTAAACCAAGCTCTTCAAGCTTAACAAGTTTTTTACGAATAGTATTTTTAGTAGTTCCATGAGTATTTACAAGTTTATTATAGCAAATAAAAATACCAGGAGTTTTAAGTTTTTTTATGGAAATTAGATTTTGATTGCCATTTTTATCAATGTTATATACTTTTTTAGGGGTATACCAAGATCTTAAAGTATCAAAATAAATATTTATAGCTAAATAATCAGGAGATCCATTTGCATTAATAATGATTTTATTCAATTGCGATTTACGAATTAATTTCTTTGTATTTGTTGAAATATTACAACTATTTCTATTTGAATAGTAAATATCAGTATGTTTTTTCATATAAATAACCTATTTTTTTTAGGTTAAGACTAGAAAAACACTTGCCTTTTCTACCAAAGAGTGATATAATCAGTTACATAAGAAATATATTGCTGGCGGGCAATTCTTATCGTAGTTTTTTATAATAACTAATTTGTTAATTTATTAATTATACTACTCTTTGGTGTTGGGACTTTGTGTTTTGTTAGTCTCAACACCTTTTTTTAATTTTGTTCCTTCCTTATAGAAGACAATTTTTCCATAATTGCACTAGAAATCCAATTAGAACGATGTAAATTCTGTTTTTTTCTTATAAGATCTAGTTCTGTTAATAATTTATCAGGTATATTTACAGATATTTTTGTCTTACCATCTGGAGACTTAGTTTTATTCTTCATAATTAATACTAATCATTTCAATTAAATAATATAATCTTATTATTACATGAAAAATAATAACAATGCAAGTGAAAAAATAATATAAAACAAAAAAAATAAATATTATTTTCTTCGTTCGCCAATATTATAAAAAGAAAAAATACTAGAAACCCGTGGAATTATAAAGAAATCTGGTACATAAAAATAGTAGTTGTAAAAAAACAATATTAGAATGATTCTTTAATATAGGGCATAATTTTTTGTAGATCCTTATCAATATTTTTGGATACATAATTAATTATTCCTCTTATCACTCTTGATTCTGTACATCTTTTTCTATCGCTATTTTTATTTATTATTATAGTCAAATTTTTTAAATTTTGCTTATCATACTCACTTAATCTAAAAGATTTTGTTTTCAAGGTAGTATCAGCTTTATACATAAATCCATTATTATCATGAATCTTTTGTTCATCATTTTTTTTTGCTGCTGTCGCTAGTTTTGATTGAGGTATTTTATTTAATTTTTTACTAAGCATTGTATATTATCTCTTCTGTTAATAAGTTAAAATCTTGTGCTCCCTTTGAATTTGCATTAAATGCTTGAACAGGCATCCCTACAATCTGAGCTTGATTTATGGCTTCATTTTTTCTTATAGTTGTTGCAAATATATTGTCTTGAATAAATTCTAATTGCTCATTTATATATTTATTGGTCTGAGAATTTCTTTTTTCATATAAATTTTTTAATACAAAATAATTATATTCCTGCCCTGCTTTAATTTCTTTTATGGCTTCTAATAAATCTGCCATTCCATCTAGAGAATATCTTCCAAAATTAGTTGGAACTATAATTGAATTTGCACAAAAAATGGCGTTTATAGCTAAAATACCCAAAGTTGGAGGGCAATCTATTATTATATAATCATAGTTATCAGATATTTTTTCAATATGATTTTTTAGAATTTGCTCTCTATAATATGAAGTATTGATTTGTTCAATAATAGTTGCCAGCTTAATATTAGAGGGGATTATTTTTAATAAATCAATCTCTTTTTCTATGTCTTTTTCATTAACATAGGCAGTGTTTAGTAAACTATTTAAATTCAGACTTTTGTTTATAAAAGCATTTGATATTGTTTTTTCGTTAGTTATTTTAGGACAAAATATGCAACTAGAATGTGCTTGTGGGTCTAGATCAATTAATAAAACCCTTCTCTTTTTTAGAGTTAATCCATAGGCTAGGTTAACAGAAACTGTAGACTTCCCTACTCCACCTTTTTGATTTATTAAAGTTAAAATTTTAGCAGTCATAATTTGTATTTATATTTAATGTTATGTTTTGTACAATTTATATTATATAGCAAGTGCATTTCGTATGCAAGACTTTTGTACGGCATTTGTAATATTAATGTAATTCGGCTGTGCTATTTATGTATTGCGCAAATAATACTAAAGCATCACGTAAGTAATAAATAACTTACATCTTTCTATAATTATTATACTTTTAGAAATAACAATTTTGTTTCAGGCAAAAACCAAGAATTACGTGTATATGCTACATTTTAGATAGGGTACATATAAGTTTTATTTAGTAAGATTTACTTGGCAAATAATTAATAAACAGTACGTATGTAATGCAAATGCGTTACATACGTAGTATAATGTACAGATACTTTTCATTTTATAAAATTAGATTTAATATATAAATAAATTACAAATCTCCGTAATTTTGGAAAAATAAATTTTAATATTGAGATAATAATTAGAAAGCTATTAGTTGTTATTTTAGTATTGTTAATGTTATTATCGCTTGCATCTGTAATTACTTTGATTCGTATATAATGCAAAACATATGCATTGCAAAAGCATTGCGTAAGTAGCGCGTTTGTGTTGCAGCTGTATTTTTTGTTTAGAATGCAGTAACAAAAAAATTATCAACTAAATATTCTAGAAACTCTAGAATGATATTATGTGAATACATGAGTGGTCATTAGATATTGTATTATAATAACGAATTTAATTCATTCATCTGTTGAGGTAAAAAGTATTAAGTTTATAGCATACAAATAAAATACAAATGTGTTGCAAATACATTGCTGTTGTAATACATTTGTAATACTTATCTTAGTTAAATGTGTGATAAATTATTATTTAAGTAATTCTGCTCAAGATATGTGATTATATTTAATAATTATATAGATTGATAATTAGGATGATTTATATGACTAAACAAATAAAAAATATACGATAACAAGAGCAATAATTATGTAGAATGGCCTCTTTAAAAGATAGAGAAAGTGAATTTGAGTTTTATTATAGTTACAAATATTTAATAAATAATGCGGTCCTAATTACTGACAACGAATGGTGTATGGCGGCTTCGTTCTTTAAAACGGAGTATACTCAATAGTTCTGGTTTTGATTGATTGTGCCAACTTTAAGAAAGCGTATCTTTACATAAAACTCTGGGCATTGATCTATATGCCCCAGAATATAATTGATTTTGAGCCAAAAGCAATGCAAATGTATTGCTAATATATTACGTTAGTATTACTTATGTATTTTTATTAGTCCCTCCATCAAGAAGTTTGAACGTAAGTAAATAAAAGGGTTTTGGGTAAAA
>JAHDGL010000012.1 GCA_020627625.1 Alphaproteobacteria bacterium
TGAAGTTTATGTGTTTTTTTAAAAATATTTTGGAATTTAGATTTTAGCTTTTTTTGCCTTAAATGCTAACCTATTGAAGGCGAAAAAGATGAGATATAAATTTCATAAGGATGAATTAAAAAATGCGTCAAATTCAACTTGATTCACTATAAAGGTATTTCAGAACAATTAGCATAATTGAGAAAATAATCATTATAAGATTTGCCCCCCATACTGCTATGCTATTTATCATTATTCCGTAACTTGTCCACAATAGAGATGTTACAAAAAAATTTAGCAACATTAGATAAGATAAATCCTGGGCCGAACGAGATTTGTAAGTTTTGTAAATTTGTGGTAGAAGAGAAATGGTAGATGTAAAAGCGGCTAAAAAGCCTATAATATTTGTCATAATAACATTCCTACGCTAGTATTATCTAAGTTCAGGTTTGCGGGTTAGTATAGTTATAATGAATAATTTTCGACGCAAATTCACTATAACTCATAAGCTATTGATAAAAGGTAAGTTATATAAAAAACCCATTTCTTCACCGTAGTTGTAGCTTGAATTTATTTACTTCTCAGCCTATCGATATTGGATAAGCACCCCGAGTTATGAGCTAGAATATACATTTTATTGTCACAGTCTGTCAAATTATATTTGCTTTAGACTAAAGAATATTCCGAATTATAAACTTTTTGATAGGAGTTATAATAACTTTTTCAAGTAATTTATTTATATAATTACCTGTAATAATAACTAATATAGTTACTACCGCGCTGTATATAATATCAGTTGGGTAATGCATAGCTAGGGTTATGCGTGATAAGGCTACAAGTATAATAACGCAGCACATAAATATTTTACAAATTTTATTCATATATGGCCATAAGCAGTATGTGGCGAATATTGCAAGTCCTGTATGCGCGCTGGGGAAGGATGATAGACATCTTTCTGATTCTGTGTTTGCGATAGTTATAAAATTTATTGTATCAAATGTACAGAATGGGCGAGTTAAATTAACAGAAAATTTTAATGCTGCAAAGGTCAATCCAAAGAGTGTATAGCAAATACCAATTCGTGTTAATTCGTAATAAATTGAGGTAAAATACTTACTAGGATTTTTGTCATTTTTTGTTTTGTAATAAAAATAAACACAAACTATAATGTAGAAAATTGCAAAATTAGCAATAAAAAAGATACTAGAAATTATATACAATATATTTGGCAAAATACTGATATTTGTGTGATTATTTATCAATAAAAACAATTTGGAATTATACCCTGATAGGTTGTAAAATATTTCAAACATTTATGAGTTATTTTTTGTAGTTTAATTCTTATGATTACATCAAAATAATGTTATATGCAAGGTTATGAATTATCAAAATCCACTTTAATTAATTAATAGTTTTTTTCTTTGCATAAAACTCTTGCCAAGGTGAAAAAATTTCGGTATAGTTCTGAAAATTTTGATTTAAACATGTTAAAACTGATTGCGTTTTATAAAATATTATTCTGTTAGTTTGTTTGATCATGTGTTTGTAATTTTGTAAAGAGTAAGTAGGAAAAATGCCAACAAATAACCAATTGGTGAGACTAGGTAGAAAGTCAAAAGTAAAAAAAAGCAACTCTCCGGCTTTAAAGTCAAATCCTTTTTTAAAGGGTGTGTGTGTGGTTGTGAAAACTGTAACTCCTAAAAAGCCAAACTCGGCTTTGCGTAAAATCGCAAGGGTGCGTCTGACCAATGGTGAGTTTGTTAATGCATACATACCTGGTGAAGGGCATAATTTGCAAGAGCACTCTGCTGTGTTAGTTAGGGGTGGTAGGGTTCCTGATCTTCCTGGTGTAAAATATCATATTGTGCGTGGCGCGCTAGATACGCAAGGTGTAAAAGGGCGTAAGCAGGCACGTTCACGTTATGGAACTTCTTCAAAAGGTTAAAGGTAATTCAAATAAAATTATAGGTATAAAATGTCACGTCGTCACGCAGCTGTAAAGCGAGTTGTAAGTCCGGATGCAAAATACAAAAGTGTCTTGCTTGCTAAGTTTACTAATAATGTAATGAAAGACGGTAAAAAGTCTCTAGCAGAAAAATTAGTTTATGGAGCATTAGATAGGGTTGAGAAAAAGCATAGCGTTGAGGGGTTTAAAACATTTACTGAGGCTATGAGTAATGTAAAGCCTTATGTTGAGGTTAAATCGGTTAGAGTTGGTGGTGCGAATTATCAAGTTCCTTCTCCTGTGAGTGAAAAAAGAGGTGATGCTTTGGCTATTCGTTGGATTGTTGACGCCGCCCAAAAGCGTTCTGGTCGTAGTATGATTGAGAAGCTATCGGAGGAAATATTTGATGCGGCCAATAGTCGCGGTGTTGCTATTAAGAAAAGGGAAGACACTCATAAAATGGCTGAATCTAATAAGGCTTTTGCTCACTTTGCTCAAAGAACAGGTAGGTAGAAAATATGTCTAGTAAATCGTTATCTCTGTCTGAAATTCGTAACATTGGTATTTGCGCGCACATTGATGCTGGTAAAACAACCACTACAGAGCGTATTTTATATTATACTGGTAAGTCCCATAACATTGGTGAGGTTCACGATGGTGGGGCTACAATGGATTGGATGGAGCAAGAGCAAGAAAGGGGTATTACCATTACTTCTGCTGCTACCACTTGTTTCTGGAATAAAAAAAGAATTAACATTATTGACACTCCTGGTCATGTTGACTTTACTATTGAGGTAGAGAGGTCCTTGCGAGTTTTAGATGGTGCTGTAACCGTATTTGATGGCGTTGCTGGTGTTGAGCCTCAATCTGAGACTGTTTGGCGTCAGGCTGATAAATATAATGTTCCGAGGATGTGTTTCGTAAACAAATTGGATAGGGCTGGTGCTGATTTTTATAGATGTGTAGATATGATAATAGACCGTCTTGGTGCCACTCCATTGGTTTTGCAATTGCCGATTGGGGCTGAGGATGAATTTGTTGGTGTTGTTGATTTGGTTAAAATGCGATCAATAATATGGAAAGATGGTTCTTTAGGGGCGGAGTTTACTTATGAAGATATACCTGAAGATTTGAAATCTAAAGCGGAAAAATATAGGTCAGATCTACTAGATAGTATTGTTGAGTTAGATGATGTTTTGATGGAAAAGTATTTAGGTGGTGAGGATCTTAGCGAAGAGGAGATTAAGGCTTGTATTCGTAAGGGTACAATTGGTGGTAATTTTGTGCCAATTACTTGTGGTACTGCTTTTAAAAACAAGGGTGTTCAGCCTTTGCTTGATGCTGTAGTTGATTATTTACCTTCTCCTTTGGATGTTCCTGCTATGAAGGGTGTTGATTCTAAAACTGGAGAGGAAAAGCTTGCTGTTAGCTCGGAGACTGAGCCTTTTGCAGCGCTTGCATTTAAAGTTATGACAGACCCTTTCGTTGGTTCTTTGACTTTTGCAAGGGTCTATTCTGGTTGTGTTAATACTGGTTCTAGTGTTATAAATACAGTAAAGGGGCAAAAAGAGCGTGTAGGGCGTATGTTGCTTATGCATGCTAATGACCGTGAAGATATTAAAGAAGCTAGGGCGGGTGATATAGTAGCTATTGCTGGTTTGAAGCAAACTACTACTGGCGATACTCTTTGTTCTGTTGATGCTAACATTATTTTAGAGAGAATGGAGTTTCCTGAGCCTGTTATTCAGCTTGCTGTAGAACCTAAATCTACTGCTGATCAGGAAAAGATGAGTTTAGCTTTGTCTAAATTGGCTTCAGAAGATCCTTCATTTAGAGTTGGTAGTAGCGAAAACGGTCAGACTAATATTGCAGGTATGGGTGAACTGCATCTCGAGATTTTAGTTGATAGAATGAAACGAGAGTTCAAGGTGGAGGCTAATGTTGGCGCTCCAGAGGTTGCTTATCGTGAAACTATTACTTCTAGTTATGAGATTGACTATACCCATAAAAAGCAGTCTGGTGGCGCTGGTCAGTTTGCTAGGGTAAAAATTATATTTGAACCTGGTGAGGTTGGTAGTGGCTTTGAGTTTGAGAGTAAAATTGTTGGTGGTGCAATACCTAAAGAGTTTATTCCTGGTGTCGAAAAAGGTATAAAGCAAATAATGGAGAGCGGTGTTGTTGCTGGTTACCCTGTTATTGACTTTAAGGCTACTTTGGTTGATGGAGCATTTCACGATGTAGATTCAAGTGTTCTTGCTTTCGAGATTGCTGCAAAAGCAGCTTTTAGAGAGGGTATGCCTCAGGCTGGTGCTAAATTGTTGGAGCCGTTAATGAAAGTCGAAGTTATTACTCCTGAAGAGTATATGGGAGATATTATTGGTGATTTAAATTCTCGAAGGGGTTCTGTGCAGAGTATGGAGCCTAGAAGCAACGCTCAGGTAGTTACAGCGAACGTGCCTTTGGCTGAAATGTTTGGATATGTAAATACTTTAAGGTCTATGTCGCAGGGTAGGGCTCAATATAGTATGGAGTTTGCAAATTATGCTCAGGTGCCCCAGCAAGTTGTGGATACAATTTTAAGTAAGCAGGGTTAGTAGGGTTGGTTAGGTCAGGTTGTTTTTTAGTTTACTTAATGTTAAAAAAATGTTGCTTTAATGTTAAAAATATGATAGGAGTGTAGCTCAATTGGTAGAGCGCCGGTCTCCAAAACCGGAGGTTGCGGGTTCGATTCCTGTCGCTCCTGCCACTTGTATGTTTAGGAGTAAGTTTATATTATGTTAAAAAAATTAAGAGCCTATAAATTTTTTGACGAAGTTAGGCAGGAGATAAAGAAAGTTACTTGGCCAACAAGAAAAGAGTTGATCACTTCTGTGTTGATTGTTTTTGTTGCAGTGTTTTTATTTAGTATAGTTACGCTTATTTTTGATTATGGTATACATAACTTTATAAGTTTTTTGTTGAATATAGGTAAATAGCAAAGCTAAAAAATTATGTTTAAGTGGTATATTTTGCATACTATTTCTGGTTCTGAGAAGAGAGTCAAGAAAATGATTGAGGAGCAAATAGTTAAAGAAAAAATGTCTGATCAATTTGATGAGATAGTGGTTCCTGTTGTTGAGGTTCCAGAGGTCAAGCGTGGTAAAAAGGTTCTTAGCGAAAAAAAGTTCATGCCTGGCTATGTTTTGATAAAGATGAGAATGACGGATGATTCTTGGCATTTAGTAAAATCTGTTCCAAAAGCTACTGGTTTTTTGGGTGGTAAAACTTCACCTCAAGCTTTGTCTGAATCTGAAGTTGAAGCGGTGTTTAGTCAGTTAGAAGTTGAATCTAAGAACGCTACTAATTCTAGTTTATACGATGTGGGAGATACGGTGCAAGTTATTGACGGTCCGTTTGATAGTTTTTCTGGTGTTGTGGAGAAAGTAAACATAGAAGATCAAAAATTAAAAATATCTGTTTCGATTTTTGGTAAATCAACTCCGATAGAATTAGGTTTTATGCAAGTTAGAAAAAGTTAAATATTATTAGGTAATAATTTAGGGTATAAGTTATAATGGCAAAAAAAGTAGATGGTTATATTAAATTGACGATTCCTTCGGGCAAGGCTAATCCTGCTCCACCCGTTGGACCAGCTCTTGGTCAAAGAGGTGTAAATATAATGGAATTTTGCAAGGCGTTTAATGCTGCTACTAATTCTCTTGACCCTGGAACTCCTGTCCCTGTTGTGATTACAGTATACGTAGATAAGAGTTTTACTTTTGTTACAAAAACTCCACCTGCATCATTTTATTTAAAAAAATATGCTAAAGTTTCAAAGGGTTCTGGTGCAACAAAAAAAGAGTCTTATATTGGCAGGGTTACAGTTTCTGATTGTGAGGAAATCGCTAAAATCAAAAAGGATGATTTAAACGCCAATGATTTAACAGCTGCTGCAAAGATTATAGCTGGTTCTGCTGAATCTATGGGTATTGAAGTAGTTAAGTAATATAAAATATAAATCTAGATATATGGGTAAAAAAATAGCGGCTATAAAAAAGAGCCTTGATAAAAATAAAGAATATTCGTTGCAAGAGGCTGTTTCTCTTATAAAAAAGAATTGCATTGTTAAATTTGACGAGACTTTAGATGTTGCAATTAATCTTGGTGTTGATCCTAGGCATTCTGATCAAATGGTAAGAGGGGTTGTTTCTCTTCCTGCTGGCACTGGTAAAAACGTAAAGGTTGCTGTTATTTGTAAAGAAGAAAAAGTTGCTGAGGCTAAAGAAGCTGGTGCAGATATAGTTGGTTCTAGCGTGGTTATAGATGATGTGAAATCTGGGAAGATTAATTTTGATGTTTGTATTGCAACTCCAGATATGATGGGAATGGTTGGCCAAGTGGCAAGAGTTTTAGGGCCTAAAGGTTTGATGCCAAATCCAAAGCTCGGTACTGTTACTACTGATTTGCTAACTGCGGTTAAAAATGCAAAAAGCGGTCAAGTTGAATATAGGGTTGAGAAAGCTGGTATCATTCATGCAGGTGTTGGAAAGATTTCTTTTTCAGAGGCGGATTTATTAAGCAACGCTAAAGTTTTTGTAGATTCAATAGTTAAAGCGAAGCCTTCCGGTGTTAAGGGTTCTTATTTGAAAAGTATGTACTTATCTTCTACAATGGGACCATCTCTTAAGATTAACTTATCTACAATTTCATAATTAGGAATATTTGGAGAAATAATAGTGTTAAAATCTGATAAAAAAAGTTTTGTGGAGGAGCTGGAGAAGGTTTATCAATCTTCAAGCTCAGTAATTGTAACGCATTACCATGGTCTTACAGTTTCGGAAATCACAGAATTACGTCGAGCCTTACGTAGTAATGGTGCGTCGTTTAAAGTGGTAAAAAATACGCTTTCAAAGATAGCGGCTTCTAATTCGGGTTCGGGTTTGGCTGGTAATTCTGAGATTTTCTCAGGTCCAACTGCTATAGCTTATTCGGAGGATCCTGTGGCTGCTGCAAAGGGGGTAGTAGAATTTGCAAAAGCTAATGATAATTTAAAAATCATTGGTGGAATAGTAAATGATTTAGTTTTGGATGTAAGTGGTATAACACAACTTGCTAAATTGCCATCACTTGATGTGCTAAGAGGTAAAATTGTTGGTATAATGCAAACTCCAGCTACAAATCTTGCTAGGGTTTCTCAAGCTCCAGCGGGTGCATTAGCTAGATTGGTAAAAGCTTATGCAGATAAAAATTAATAATAAAAATCACAGTTAAAGAGGTATATATGGCAGACTTAACAAAAATAGTAGAAGAATTATCTTCTCTAACGGTAATGGAGGCAGCTGATCTTTCAAAAATGCTTGAAGATAAATGGGGTGTTTCTGCGGCTGCTCCTGTAGCAGCAGTGGCAGCGGCTGCAACTGACGGAGATGCTCCTGCGGAAAAAACAGAATTTGATGTTACACTATCTAATGTTGGTGACAAAAAAATTGAAGTTATTAAAGCTGTAAGGGGGATTACAGGTCTTGGTTTAAAAGAAGCTAAAGCTGTTGTAGATGGAGCTCCTTCTCCTTTGAAACAAGGGGTTTCAAAAGCTGATGCTGACGATATGAAGGCAAAACTTGAGGCTGCAGGGGCAAGTGTAGAAGTTAAATAAGCTCGAATAAAAAATAGTGTTTTTATAGCTTGTTATAGAGTTGCTATTTTTATATTTAGTAAGAATATTAATTGCATTTTTATTTTCTAGCTGTAAATAAAAATGCATTCTTTTGCGTTAAATAGCATATAGATTATATTTAGCTTCAAGTAAAAATTAAGAATAATTTGTGCTACTTCGCTATAGCAATTAATAAATAATTCTGGGCACGAATTAGGCTTTGTTAATTTTTTTTATAAAGCAAGATTTTTGTCTTAATAATATTTGTGCATTATTTAATTTACTTAAGTAAATAAATTATTATTTGTTTAGTTAAATCTAATATAAAATTTAATATAGAAAAATCTGGAGATCTTATGCCTCAGTCCTTACAACAAAGTAAGAGAATTAGAAAAAATTTTGGTGCAATTAAATTAGTAGCATCAATTCCAAACTTGATTGAGATTCAAAAAAAATCTTATGAGGGTAGTTTTTTACAGGTAGGTTTAAATGATAAAGATAGAAAAAATAAAGGTTTGCAATCTGTGCTTTCTTCTATTTTTCCTATTCAGGATCCCTCAAGTTCTGCAACGCTAGAGTTTGTTAAATATAGTTTTGATGAACCTAAATATGATGTTGAAGAATGTATTCAACGTGGTTTGAGTTTTGTTGCTAGTTTGAAAGTAACTTTGCGCTTAAGTGTATGGGATGTTGATGAAGTTACCGGAGCAAAGGAGATACACGGTATCAAAGAGCAAGAAGTTTATATGGGTGATATACCATTTATGACAAAAAATGCTACCTTTGTTATAAATGGAACTCAAAAAGTTATTGTGTCTCAAATGCACAGATCTCCTGGTGTATTTTTTTATCACGACGAAGGTAAAACACATTCATCTGGAAAATTTTTATATTCTGCTCGTGTAATTCCTTACAGAGGTTCTTGGCTTGATATAGAATTTGATGCTAAAGATATTGTTCATATAAGAATTGATCGAAAAAGGAAATTGCCAGTTACCACTCTTCTTATGGCTTTAGGTATGAATATATCTGATATTTTAGATTCATACTATGAAATGGAAACTTATAGTTTTAATAAAGGTAATTGGGTCAGTAATTTTGATGTATCTAATGTAACAGCACATCGTTTGCTATTTGATTTAGTAAATGCAGATAATGGTGAAAAGTTACTAGAAACTGGTCAGAAGATTACTCCAAGAATAGCAAAAAAACTTGTAGCAAATGGATTAAAAAGAGTAATAGTTCGCGGAGAGTCTTTGCTTGGCGCTTATATTGGTAAAGAAATAATAGATCCAACTAGTGGTGAAGTGTTAATCAAAGTAGGAGAGCAAATTACAAAAGATATATTACAGGGGCTGGTTTCTGCGGATGTAAAAAATATTTCTATATTAAAAATATCACCTGATAGTGATGCTTATATCAGAAATACTTTATTTATTGATAAAAACAAAAACCAAGAAGATGCTTTGATTGATATATTTAGGGTTCTTAGACCTGGTGAGCCTGCTACTATTGAAGCTGCTCAGTTATTATTCGATGGTTTGTTTTTTGATGAAGCAAAATATAATTTATCAGAAGTTGGTAGAATAAAATTAAATTCTCGTTTGGATCTGGATATATCTCAAGAAAATACCTGTCTTACTAAAGAAGACATTAAATCTATGGTAAAAATTCTTGTTAATTTAAGAGATGGGAAGGGTTCAGTAGATGATATAGATCACTTGGGTAATAGAAGAGTTCGTTCTGTTGGCGAGTTGGTTGAGAATCAATTTAGAGTTGGTTTGGTTCGAATGGAAAAAGCAATTCTAGAACGTATGAGTTCTGTAGATATTGACACTATCATGCCTAATGATTTAATTAACTCTAAAGTTCTTGTTTCTGCTGTAAAAGAATTTTTTAATACTTCTCAATTATCTCAATTTATGGATCAAACTAATCCATTATCAGAGATTACTCATAAAAGGCGTTTATCAGCTCTTGGTCCAGGGGGGGTAAGTAGAGATAGGGTTGGTTTTGAAGTTCGTGATGTGCATCCGACGCATTATGGCCGTATTTGCCCAATTGAAACTCCTGAAGGTCAGAATATCGGTTTAATTAATTCTATGTCTACATATGCAAGAGTTAATAAAT
Organism: Alphaproteobacteria bacterium; assembly: GCA_020627625.1. GTDB lineage: Bacteria > Pseudomonadota > Alphaproteobacteria > Rickettsiales > Rickettsiaceae > Megaera_A. The sequence continues at coordinate 9,687 of JAHDGL010000012.1, forward strand.
ATGGTTTTATTGAAAGTCCGTATCGTAGAGTTGTAGACGGTTTTGTTACTGATGAAGTAGTTTATTTGGCTGCAATAGATGAAGGTAAATATAAAATTGCACAAGCTGACATGGAAATAGCTCCTGATGGAAAAATCAAGGCGGCAATGGTAAATTGTCGTTTTGAAACTGGTAATTTTGTTTCGGTTCCACCTAGCGAGGTAGAATTTATTGATGTAACTCCGATGCAAGTTGTTTCTGTAGCTGCTTCTTTAATTCCATTTTTAGAAAATGATGATGCTAACCGTGCTCTTATGGGTTCAAATATGCAACGTCAAGCTGTGCCTCTTGTTACCAGCGACGCTCCATTAGTTGGAACGGGTATTGAGTCAGTAGTGGCAAGAGACTCAGGAGCTGCGATTGTTGCTGAAAATGATGGTGTAGTAGTCGAAGTTGATGCAGAAAGAATTGTAGTACAAACTTCAGATCGTAAAAAGAATGGTGCTCCAGAGGTTGATATTTACAGCTTGATGAAATATCAAAAGTCAAATCATAATACTTGTATAAATCAAAAGCCATTAGCAAAAGTTGGGCAGAAAGTGTATCAAGGTGAGGTTATAGCTGATGGTCCAGCTATTGATCAAGGTGAAATAGCTTTAGGCCGCAACATGTTAGTCGCTTTTATTCCTTGGCGAGGTTATAATTTTGAAGATTCTATTTTGATTTCAGAAAGAATTGTAAAGGAAGACGTTTTTACTTCAGTTCATATAGAAGAGTTTGAAATAGTAGCAAGGGACACAAGACTTGGGCCAGAAGAAATCACTCGCGATATGCCTAATGTTAGTGATGATGCGTTACGTAATTTAGATGAGGTGGGTATAGTTCATGTCGGAGCAAAAGTTAAACCTGGTGATATTTTAGTTGGTAAGGTAACTCCTAAAAGTGAATCACCAATGACACCAGAAGAGAAGCTCCTTAGAGCTATTTTTGGAGAAAAAGCTTCTGATGTTAGGGATACATCTCTTTATGTTCCGCCTAGTGCATCTGGTACTGTTGTTGAAGTTAGGATCTTATCTCGCCGTGGCGTTGAAAAAGATGAACGTGCTATTGCTATTGAGAAGCAACAAGTTGAAAAGTTGGCAAAAGATAGAGACGATGAAATAGCAATTATTGATCGTTTTGTATTTATGCGTCTGCAAAAGATTTTGGAAGGTCAAATAATTGTTAGTGGCCCAAAATCTCTAAAGCCTGGTCAAAAAATAGATAAAAAATTATTACAACAATTATCTAAGGGGCAATATTGGCAGTTGATTGTTGAGGATAACACTATTATGAGTGAGATCGAGCAAATTAAACAACAATACGATGTAAAGAAAGATGAGCTAAATAAACATTTCACAAGTAAAGTAGATAAACTACAAAGTGGTGATGATTTGCCTCAGGGAGCATTAAAAGCTGTAAAAGTCTTTATAGCTAAAAAGCATAAATTGCAACCTGGCGATAAAATGGCTGGTCGTCATGGTAATAAAGGTGTTGTTTCTCGTATTATGCCAGAGGAAGATATGCCTTTCTTGGAAGATGGAACAGTAGTTGATGTTGTTCTTAATCCTCTTGGTTTACCTTCTCGTATGAACGTAGGGCAAATTCTAGAAACTCATTTAGGGTGGGCTGCAAAAAATTTGGGCAAGAAAGTAGGAGATATGCTGGATAAATATAGTAAGGATGAAGTTACTGTTGACTCTATAAAAGATTTTGTTTGTAAGATTTATTCAGGTAGTGAAGTAGAAAAAGAAATACAAAAACTTAATAACGAAGATTTTGTATCATTTTGTGATACGTTAAAAGAGGGTGTTCATTTTGCAACTCCCGTATTCGATGGAGCTAAGGTTGATACAGTAAAGTCAATGCTAGAGCTTGCGGGTAAACATTCTTCTGGTCAAACAAAAGTAATCGACGGGAGAACAGGTGAATATTTTGAACGTAGTGTGACAGTAGGTTATAAATATATTTTAAAATTACATCACCTAGTAGATAACAAAATTCATGCACGTTCTATTGGTCCGTATAGTCTTGTTACTCAACAACCACTTGGAGGTAAGTCTCATTTTGGTGGTCAAAGGTTTGGAGAAATGGAGGTTTGGGCTTTAGAAGCTTATGGTGCCGCATTTACATTACAAGAATTATTAACGGTAAAATCAGATGATGTTGTTGGTAGAATTAAGATTTATGAAAACATTGTTAAAGGTGAAAGTAATTTTGAGTCGGGATTACCAGAATCCTTTAATGTAATGATTAAGGAATTCAGATCACTATGTTTGAATGTACAATTAGAAGAGAGTTCTAAATAAGAAAGAACTTATCTTGGATAATTCTTTATATTAGTTTATCAACAAAAATTTTTAAATAATGATGATAGTTTGAGGAAAAACCTATATGTCACAGATCAATTTTTACAGCCAATTAAGCAGTACTCAACAATTTGATCAAATTAAAATTAATATTGCCAGTCCAGAACAAATACGTTCATGGTCTTTTGGTGAGGTTACAAAACCAGAAACAATAAATTATCGTACATTTAAACCAGAAAAAGATGGTTTGTTTTGTGCTAGAATCTTTGGACCTATTAAAGATTTTGAATGTTTATGCGGTAAGTATAAACGTATGAAATATAGAGGTATTACATGTGAAAAATGTGGAGTTGAGGTTACGACATCACGTGTGCGTCGTGAACGTATGGGGCATATCGAACTATCTGCTCCTGTTGCTCACATTTGGTTTCTAAAATCTTTACCATCAAGAATAAGTACTTTGCTTGATATAACTATGAAAGATTTAGAGAAAATTTTATATTTTGAGAATTATGTAGTAGTAGAGCCAGGAATGTCTCCGTTACAAAAGGGTGATTTGCTTTCAGAGGATGCTTATATTAAGGCTCAGGATGAGTATGGAGAAGATAGTTTTGTAGCCATGATTGGTGCTGAAGTTGTCCAGCGTCTTTTGGCAGAAATAAACCTTGAGGAGTTGCAGATTCAATTGAAGGCAGATATTGCAGAAACCTCATCTGAGGCAAAAAGAAAGAAGTTTGTAAAAAGACTAAAACTAGTAGATGATTTTATAGATTCTGGGAATAAACCAGAATGGATGGTTATGACTGTATTACCAGTAATTCCACCAGAGATTAGGCCTTTAGTTATGCTTGATGGTGGTAGGTTTGCAACATCAGATTTAAATGAATTATATAGAAGAGTTATTAACAGAAATAATCGTTTAAAAAGATTACTAGAATTAAAAGCTCCTGATATTATCATACGTAATGAAAAACGTATGTTGCAGGAATCTGTAGATGCGTTATTCGATAATGGTCGTCGTGGTAAGGTAGTTAAAAATGCTAATAAAAGGCCATTTAAATCTTTGAGTGATATGCTTAAAGGCAAGCAAGGTCGTTTTCGTCAGAATCTATTAGGTAAGAGAGTCGATTATTCTGGTCGTTCTGTTATTGTAGTTGGACCCGAAATGAAGTTGCATCAATGTGGATTGCCGAAAAAAATGGCTTTAGAGTTATTCAAGCCATTCATTTATTCTAAATTAGAAATGTACGGAATTGCTACTACAATTAAAGCAGCAAAAAAAATTGTTGAAGCCGAGAAAATTGAAGTGTGGGATATTTTAGAGGAAGTAATTAGAGAACACCCGGTTCTTTTGAATAGAGCTCCTACATTGCACCGTTTGGGAATTCAGGCATTTGAACCCTTATTAATTGAAGGAAAAGCAATACAGCTACATCCCCTTGTTTGTGCGGCATTTAATGCTGATTTTGATGGTGATACTATGTCAGTGCATGTGCCTCTTTCTGTCGAGGCGCAGTTGGAAGCTAGGGTTTTAATGATGTCTACAAATAACATACTTAGCCCGGCAAATGGAAAGCCAATTATTTCAGCAGATAAAGACATTGTTCTAGGGTTATATTACTTAACATTAATTTTAGAAAATGAACCAGGTGATGGAATGATATTTAGTGATTTTAATGAATTAGAATTTGCTTTATTTGAAAAAGTAATAACAATTCATACTAAAATTAAATATCGTATGAAAATGCTCAATGCAAATAGTGAATTTGTAGAAACATTGGTTGAAACAACACCAGGAAGAGTTATTTTAGGGCGTTTGTTACCTGAAAGTGCTATTTTAGATTTTAGGTTGTTAAATACAGAAATGAACAAAAAGAACATTTCGAATGCAATTGACTCTGTATATCGTTATTGTGGTCAAAAAGCAACTGTTATATTTGCAGATAAATTAATGGAACTTGGTTTTAAATATGCTTGTCAGTCTGGTATTTCTTTTGGTATGGATGATATGGTTGTACCTTCTAATAAAACTGAAATTATTAAAGAAACTACAAATTTTGTAAATGAGTTTGAACAGCAATATCTTGAAGGTTTGATTACTTACGGTGAGAAATTTAATAAAGTAATTGATGCTTGGACCGCATGTACTGATAAAGTTGCTTCAAAAATGATGGATGAAATTGCAGTTAATAAAGATAATAAACATGCAACAAATCAGGAAAAGTTAAATTCAATACATATGATGGCAGTTTCTGGTGCTAGAGGTTCAGCAGCACAAATTAAACAACTTGCTGGTATGCGTGGTTTAATGACTAAACCATCTGGTGAGATTATTGAAACTCCAATTAAGTCAAACTTTAAAGAAGGACTAACCGTTCGTGAATATTTCAACTCAACGCACGGTGCACGTAAAGGCTTGGCTGATACAGCTCTTAAAACAGCTAATTCTGGTTATTTGACCAGAAGATTAGTAGATGTTGCCCAGGATTGTATAATTACTACTGATAATTGTGGTACTACAAATGGTATTGAAGTTAAAACAATAATTGATGGTGGTGAGGTAGTACTTTCATTGGCTGATCAAATTCTTGGTAGAACAGTAGCAATTGATACTTATCATCCAGTGAGTGGAGAATTATTAGCTAAAGCAGGAACATTAATAGACGAAGAAAAATTAGATAAGGTTGAAGCATCTGGTTTAGATCTAATAAAAATTCGTTCAGTTCTTACATGTGAAACAAAATTAGGAATTTGTGCACATTGTTATGGTCGTGATCTTGCTGCAGGTAAGTTAGTGTCTAAAGGTGAAGCTGTTGGAGTAATTGCTGCACAATCTATTGGCGAGCCAGGTACTCAGCTAACCATGAGAACATTCCATATTGGTGGTGCTGCAACAAAAAGAGCAGAAATTTCTTCTATCGAATCTTCATATGATGCAAAAGTAAAGATTTTAGGGCGTAACTTAGTGATTAATTCTGCTGGTATACAGATTGTTATGAGTCGTTCTTGTGAAGTATTACTTGTTGATGATAAAGGTAGTGAACGTGCTAGATATAAAGTACCATATGGATCAAGATTAATGATCGATGAAGGGCACAAAGTTAAAAAAGGGCAAAAGATAGCAGAATGGGATCCTCATACATTACCAATTATTACAGAAAAATCAGGTAAAGTAGTATTTACTGATATGATAGAAGGCTTATCAGTAAGAACTGTAATGGATGATGTAACTGGTATTTCAAGTAAGGTTGTTATTGAATCTAAGCAATATTCAAAAGGAGCAGATTTGCGTCCTCGTATTCAACTTCTTAGTTCCGATAATAAAATGGTTGAATTATCTAGCGGCTTAGAGGTGAAGCATTATTTACCAGTGGGTGCTGTTTTGAGTGTTGAGGAAGGAATGGAAGTATCAGTTGGTGATATTTTAGCTCGTATTCCGCGTGAATCAACTAAAACAAAGGATATTACGGGTGGTTTGCCACGAGTTGCTGAAATTGTGGAAGCAAGACGCCCTAAAGATCATGCAGTTATTGCCGAAGCTGATGGTCGTATCGAATTTGGTAAAGATTATAAATCTAAAAGCAGAGTTATATTACATCCAGTTGATGGAACTAAGCCAATTGAATATATGTTACCAAAAGGTAAACATGTGGTGATTAATGAAGGTGATTTTGTTAAACGTGGTGATATGATTATTGACGGTAACCCAGTTCTTCAAGATATTTTGAAAGTAATGGGGGTTGAGGCTTTAGCTAGTTATATGGTAGGTGAAATTCAGGCAGTGTATAGATTGCAAGGCGTGAAAATTGATGACAAACACATTGAGGTGATAATACGCCAAATGTTACAGAAAGTTGAAATAACTGATTCTGGTGATACTACTTTGTTGGCAGGTGAAACTGTTGATATTAAAATATTAACTCAAATTAACGATAAGGTTGAGAAAGAGGGTGGTGAGCCAGCTAAATATAACTTATTATTACAGGGTATAACAAAAGCATCTTTGCAAACAAACTCATTTATTTCAGCTGCTTCTTTCCAAGAAACAACTAAGGTTCTAACTGAGGCTGCTGTTTCTGGTAAGGTTGATAAGTTGCAAGGTTTAAAAGAGAACGTAATTGTCGGTAGATTAATACCGGTAGGTACTGGTTTTTACATGAATATGGCTAAAAAACAGGCTGCTGAAAATGACAAAGCTATTGAAAATAATAACTAAATTATGATCCATATCGTCATTGCAAGGAGCTAGAGCGATGTGGCAATCCAGATATATAAAGATAATATTATGAAACAACAGGAAATTCTTTGACTGGATTGCTTCGACTAACTCGGCTCTCCAATGACCATAATAAATTAAAGCCGAATAAATCAAAGGTGAAGGAATAAATCAAGGATGAAGTGCAACACCTAATGTGCCGTAGCAAATTAAGTTGAGGTTTGCTTGCAGAAGAAATATTCCAAAGAATCATATAATTTGTTAAACTTAGAGATGTTATTTTTTATCCATCGCTTCATACTAGCCCAGAATTTCTCTATCGTTTTTAAATCTGGCGAATAAGGCGGAAGGAAAATTAGTAAATCGAGGATGAAGTGCACGCGTTTTTTAATTTTACTTATTATAACCCGAACTATAGATAAAGAGAAGTTTAGATTTTTAGTATATTTTTATTTAATCTAACTCACTGTAAGCATGAGTAAGAAGTGAATCTTTATATTCGTTATTATTACCTATATCATTGCCTATCAACTCATTAAGCTGAGATTCTGGATTATTTGGTACTAATTCAAAAAATTCCTTACTTTCTTCTTTCGTATTACCTAATGAATCAGGTAATAATAAATTAGCTTTGTATAACAAATTAACAAATGCATCAGACAAATCTGTATTTTTATTTTTTAGAATATTATAAACTAAAGACAATAAATAATCATCAGCATCAGACCAATCCAAAGCTCCCAATTTAGTAGATTGTAATTTTTCAATCATCTCCGGATTATTAATATCTTGTACATTCTCAAGAGTAGCAATAAAATTCAACATTTTATGAATATTCAAAACACAACCTTTTTTATAACATATACCAATATATGATGGTAAAACCTTGGACGATTCTGATAATACCCAATCTACAAAAGGTGATATTACAGTATTTTTTAGACCTAAAATAAAATGATAATTATCAGATAATTTAGTGCCATCAATATTACTATTATATTCCATGAACTTATTCGCAAATATTCTATACACTAATTGTACTTCTTTTGACCATAATTCTGGTTTTATAGCTTTATGATCAAAAATTGTTCCAACAAAAGAACTCAACAATATGGAACCTTTATCTGTTTCTGGTTGTATCTCTTTTATTACATCATTAATAAATAATTGATAACTTTCTGTATTAAGCCATTTAGAATAATCTATTTGATCTTTAAATACTATATCTTGAACAACATCCACTAATCTAATAAATTTTCCTAAAGGACACATTTCTAATGTTGCTAAACATTTCTTTAATTCATCTAATTTATTTTGCGCCTCTGCTGCCTTTATTATTGTGGCCAATATTTCCTTTGAGCTATAAGTATGGTAATATGTACGTAACCCCCCCATATTAGTAAATAGATCAACAATTTCTGACAATGAGAAAATGTTATCTGTATCCCACGCAAAACAATTCAAATATTTATTGGATTCATTCGCCCCCCATACTTCATTCATATGTTCAGAATTCTTAAAATTATTTATTGTTTCTTCAATAATATCTTCATTATATAACGGATATAATTTTTTTAGAAATTGGAATATTTTCACTGCACATAGTTTATTATAAAAATTATCTGGAGCATCACCTGGTGTAACAACTATTTTTTGTATAGTATGACTAGATTGTTTTTTAGGTTCCAATGAGCCTGCTTTTCTGAGCTCCAAAAGCAAATCTGGATTTATTTTATATTTGAAACAATTTAATGATTTTGTCTTTATATCTAAATCTAATTTGATTTTATTAACTAGAATATCTATAAGTTTATTATTATCTTTATCTAAAGCATTTACATTAAAATATAGAAAATTATTTTCGTCTGTTTTAGATATTAATATTTTAATTGCTTCTATGTTATTATTTTTTGCTAAAAAATGTAATAAATTATCACCCTGAAATTTCTCTTCTAAATCTAAGGATTGTTTTTTGAAAATTGGCAATAACATATCAAATATTACTCCTATCTTATTAGCGGGAATATTATTAAAAAATTCAAATAAAAGTTTTTTATTGCCATTTTGTATGGACCAATCAATGTTTGTTCTTAATAAGATACTAGGATTACTTTTTAATTTAGAACTAAAATATACCGACAACCAAGGGTCTTTGGATACTGCTTTTAATAAATTATTATGGTATTTTTTGGATTTCTTGACTCGCATGATATTTACCTATAATTAATTTTACTATAAATATGAGCTAATAGATGCAATTAATCGTAACAATTAATCTAAACCCCTACCAAATAAAATTTTATTAATAGGTATAATTATTTAACTATAGTGTACTCTTCAGGATATATACCCCATAGAAATTTACGAGCTACCCAACCTCTATATGATTTGCAAATAATTTGACACCAATCTTTTTTACATTTATGCAAATTACAACGAAGATCTGGAGATAATTTAGCAATTATTTGATTATAATCGCCGGGTGATTTAAGCATCATTACTGTATTTTTGGAAATAATTACAACAGATCTTTTGCCAGAAATTAAACTAGAATGTACCCAGCCCCCCTCACCTTTAATATCACGAATTTTACGCCATTGCTCATATTCTGCCACGACTTCCACAGGCTCTCCTTTTTTAACGAAAACCCATTCAATAGGACAATCTTTTTTAGGCCCAGTTCTAGCGTTTGCTTCGTTAAATTTAATAGTGACAAAACGCGGTATTGGTAATTTATGGGGGGACGCCATAGTTGCAGTAGGAATTATAAAATTCATTAAATGAACGATTAGGATAATTGGAATTATATTCATTTTTTAAAAGAAGTTTGTTTGCTTTTCTCTACAACGATGCCATATATTATTCATCTTCTTCTACTGCATCTAGTAAAGTATCATCTTCTTTTACTAATATGTAATTTCCAGCCCTAAACTGACCTTTAATACGACCTATAACATACTCACTAATGCCAACAGATTTCAAAGCCGCACTACCCAACTGCAACCCCATCTCGCAATCTTGTGGAATAATAGTATTAACACCTATATTATATAAATCTGTAGAATTTTTGAGATCCTTTGCTCTTGCCACCACTTCTAAATTACTAAATTTATTTTTTATTAATTTACTGATTTTCTTTATAGTAACTTCATTATTAACAGTAATCACCATAGTTAAAGCTCTATCTGCCCCTAAAGCTTTAAGCGTAGCTATTTGTGAAGCATCTCCTTTAAATACTGGTAAACCATTTGACACTTCTTCACTTACTATGTTGTCATTAACATCTAGAGCAATATAATTGACTCCTTCTGTTGCTAAAACTGTAGCTACCATCTTACCAACTCTACCAAATCCAGCAATAATAACATGATTAGCAAGATCACGTGCACCATATTCTATGATTTGATTAGGAGTTTTACCAAGTCCTTTTTCTATTCTTTCAGCAAATTTCTGACCGATTAAAGCAAGTAATGGAGTAAGTGCCATAGAACAGGTAACTACTAGTAATAATATGTTTGAAATACCTTCTTCTAAAATTCCATATTCCTTACCAAGACCAAATAGAATAAATGCAAATTCACCGCCTTGAGATAGCAACAAACCAGCATGCACTGCTACTCCTCTATTAAAACCAAATAAAATACAAAGCCCAGTAATAATTGCTGCTTTCAATAAAATTAAAGATATACAAAAAGTAATAATTGTTGTTATCTCAGCATACATTTCAACAACATCAATTTTCATACCAACACTCATAAAAAACAAGCCAAGTAGTAAACTTTTAAATGGGTATATACTTTCCTCAGCTGTACCTCTAAAGTCAGTTTCAGCCACAAGAATACCAGAAACGAATGCTCCTAAGGCAAGAGATAAACCAAAATGCTCGGTTGCCCATGAAGCTGTTAAAACTACTAGCAGAGTTACTGCAATTGGCAATTCACTAGTTTCGCTACTATCAGATGAAATAAAAGAAAATAAAGGACGTAAAAATAATCTACCAGCAATAAAAATTACTATTAAAACAAATATGGCTTTTAAAAAAGAATTACCAATAATATATGGTAATGACTCTATTGCCTCACCATTTCCTAAAATTGGAACAAGAACTAATAAAGGCACAACTATAAAATCCTGTAATAATAATATAGCAAGAGCTATCCTACCAACTTGCATCGATTGACTTTTTGTTTCTGTGATAACTTGCATCACAATTGCAGTAGAGGATAGAGCCAACCCACCAGAGATGATTATAGCCGCATTATTATCTTCTGTTATCAATATAACTGCCGAGACTATTATTAATCCTGTAATAGCAACCTGCAAAGATCCAAGGCCAAAAACATAACGGCGCATAGCTTTAAGCCTTTCTATAGACAGCTCTAATCCTATAGCAAATAACAAAAATACGATTCCCATTTCACCGAGTAAGGTTGTTTGGTCGTATGTTACTACTTTAAGGCCATTATCTCCAATCAAAGCACCTGCGACAAGATATCCAAGTACAGGACTCAAGTTTAAACGATTAAAAATTGCAACAATAAATACTGCTGTTGCAATTAACATAATAACAATGATTAAAATTTGGGTTTCCATAAGATTATTATCTAGTTATATTTCTTATAAATTATTTTTTGTTCCAAAATTCTTCTAATTTTAGTTTTTCTCTAGTTTCTGGATGGAACAAATGGACAATCACATTACCAGCATCAAGTAAAATCCAATCTGATCCTTTCAAGCCTTCAACATTAGCAGTCCACATTGCACGTTTTAACTCAAGTGCAACAAATTTGGCTATAGCACTAATATTTTTTGTAGATCTACCATTTGCAAATATCATATAATCAGCTAATGTTGATTCACCATTAATTTCTATACATGTAATATTTGTTGCATTCTTTTCAGAAAGCAATTTTAAAATCAAATCTTTCAATTGTTCTTTATTCATTTAAATTTTGTTGTTTATTATTTGTTGTTTTATTTCTTCTAATTTGAGTTGAAGAAACAGCGCACAAGCTTTTTCTATGAATTATTATATTATTTGTATTATTTTTAGCAAGTACTCCTTGCTCTTTTAAACCGAAAGATCTAATATTTACTAATCTTGTAGAAACTGGGCGGTCAAAAATAATTATATCACATAATTTTGATATTTCTTTATATTTATACCATTTACGAAAATCAGTCACATTATCTATTCCCATTAACCATGAAATTTTTATATTAGGGAAACGCTTAATTATCTCTTTTAGAGAGTCATAACTATAATGACAACCTAAATCCGCTTCGGCAATCGAGA
>JAHDGL010000069.1 GCA_020627625.1 Alphaproteobacteria bacterium
TGATTATTACAATATAAACTACTTTTTCTCCACTGTCATGATAATTTACAATATTATCAGATATTATTGGTTACTAGATATTTTGATTTTCTTTCTTGGTGGAATGAATACACTATCAGCTGCCTTATTGGAATTTGAATTTAATTCCATTATTCCTACGTAATAATTTCCATTACGCATCAGGCTAATAATTGACCAACCATTCTTCATATCATCGCTTATTTGTTGCAATTCTTGAGAATTATCTGAAAAAGAAATCAATTTTTGTTCTGGTTTTATATAAGTCATTGTAAAAAAATATTAAAATATTAAGAGGGAGATATTATATTTTTTTCTTATAAAAATCAAGCAAAATCTCCGATTGGTATTCGCAGGGCGATTACATTCTCTGTTTCAAAAATAAGAAGATACGTTGTTTATCAAGGGATACTGCATCAATAGCATTAGTAATGGAAGAGTCAATTTTATTAAGTAAAATAGCGCTACACCGTATTTATTCAACTATTTATACCTCTTTTTTCTTCGAAAATTTAATCGCCCTGTGGTATTTGGCATTGCTAAATAAAGCTTGCACTTCATCCTTGATTTATTCTCGTACAGTTCTTTCAACTATGCTAATTCAACTCAAATTAGTATATTTGTGCTCGTTGATGCCATCACTTCAGTTAAAACATTTTCTAAATTTATATCTTTTCTAAGTAAGATATCCTCAATTTTCATTCCTTTGTTTTCTATTAAATATCGTATTGCTAACCAACTTTTAAAATATTCCATATAGAAAGGAAAAGGTGGATTGTTATTATTTAAATAGCGTATACCTTCTTCGAAAGAGTAACCTGTGCCACCAGAAATATATTCTGCATATCCTTCTTCTTTCCATAAAAGCCCCATTCTTGATCTATTTGAATCTTCAAGAAGCCAAGGAATCCTACTTAAAGACCATTTACTTTCAATTAGTACATGTGTTAATTCATGCGATAAAAGATGAACCAATGGCCTTTTATGTCCTATAGGGTTATAAGCTATATTATCTTTAATATTTGCTTGATATAGGAATACATTTTTTATGAAAGCTATAACCCATCCAGCAACATTATTATTAAATTGATACGGCAATATATTGTAGTTGTTTACGTCGTTTCTCAAGAATATTTTGAAGTTTATATTTTGGTCATAAAGTCTAGACTTTTTTAGCTTTTCTTCAACTTGATCTAAAATTGGAAATACTTCTTGAGGTATTTTTTCATCATAATATACATAAAAGTTTTTATAATGAACCTTGTCCTTAAAATAATATATCTGCGGGTAACAAATAACTATCAACGCCAGCACTAAAATTAGTGCAGAAAATAAAAAGATATTTCGAAACCTCATTCAGACCTCTTTGTCATTTAATTTCTTCATAAACCATAGCACCAAATCATCATCCAATGGATACTCTTTGCCTGGGGTTACATATTCATAATTGTAAGTAGCGCCATGCCCATCAGGTATGTAACCACTCTTAATATAGAGCCTTTGAGCAAATCCGTAATCTGGGTAAAGACCAACGCCAATGCCAACGATATTTGATCTTTTAGCTGCATTCTCTTCGCACTTTTTTATTAATGCAGAGCCTATTCCTTTGTTCCTAAAGCTTGGTAACACATTGAGATCAGATATTTCTGGGATATTATCATCTACAAAATTTTTGTAGTCAGATTGCCATTTTATGGTGACGTAGCCTGCAAACTTTTCACCAACAAATGCTACCAAACAGATCCGTTTATCTTGCTCTTGCTCATCTAAATATTGTTCAAAAACACTTGCGGGTTTAATTTGCCAACCTGATTCTCTAAAGCTATCCACAATAACTGCTATATCTGTTTTTTCTAGAAGTCTAATGTAAATTTATTTTACAATCTGCTCTATATCTTAATCCGTATTTAAATGGAATATTCCAGTCACCATTATATTCAAATCCAATTTTTTCTAGAACAAGAATTGCCTGTTTAGCATTTGCTACACGTAGACAAATATCTATTTTATGTTTTGAATCTAGTCCCGGTACAGAAGTAGATCCAATGTGATGAATTTCCAAGCAATTATCACCAAGAATCCTCTTAATTTCTCTAGATTGAGATTCGAATATATGTGGCCATCTCGGATCATATGGGACGACTTCAATTTTATTAATCATCTAAAATTACATCAACAAATAAAATCTACCTAATTTTGTACAATCTGCTTCACACGTTTTTCTAATTCTTTAATATTATCAGATACGTTAATAACATTATTTAATATCTTCATATCAAACATTGTGGAATCAACAACCATTTTTGACCCCGTTCTATAAGGATAGATTTTTACTTTTAATTCAGCAGAAAAATTATTAGAGTTTAAATTATATTTTAAATAAGTATTAGTTGTTCCTAACAATCGATCAAAGTTTGCTTTTATCGCATCTTGAGAATATTCTGATGTCACCTCAAATTTATGAAACACCGAAGCAGAAGCTAAATAAGATCTCAAATCAAAAGTAGGTAGTGGAAAAGGTAAAATAATGCCCTGCTGGTATGGTTTAACTTTTTTAGGGATAAAAGTAACAACTCTATTTTTGCCTTTCAATATGTTTTCAACATCAATAGAATAAATCAAACCTGAACCAGCGACTCCATTGTCCTCTCTTCTTTCAACTATCATTCTATTATTATTGATACTAGTAATAATTTTTTCTTGTTTAGTCTCTGTACCCCACTTTTTAGAGCCAAGAAATAATCCCGCTATAGTTTTCTTATCAATAATATTATCTGGAACAATATATATAATTTTTATATCACCTATATTTCTCTCTGTTTGCTTTTCTGGTCTTATCTGAATATCATAGTCACCAGGAAGAGTCATTTTATTTGCACAAGAAGATAAAAAACACGCTAACAAAAAAATCAAAAAAAATTGTAATCTCATAAAAAACAGTAAATTAATTTAAAATAAATTTTATAGCAAACATGCGTTGAACTATACATATTTTCTAATTTATCTACTATAGTAATTTATATCCCACCTTCTTCGTCTTTAATGGGTTAGCATTTAAAACAAAAAAGGTAAAATCTAAATTCCAAAATATTTTTTAAAAAATGCGCATAGTTCAACGCATGTTTGCTATAGTATTGTAAAACACAACAACAAAATTAAATATAAGCTGAAATATATACTTTGTTTAGAAAAAATTATACATATCAAGTTATAAAAAATATCAATATTCTCTAATTAGTTGTATTATATATAAATAGTAGTTCATAACACAACTAATACACCCTCAAGTTGAATTATGTGACACAAAAAAAGCTTGCATTACAAGCTTGGCAGCGACCTACTCTCCCGTGCCTCAGGGCAAAGTACCATCGGCGCTGTGAGGTTTCACTTCCGAGTTCGGAATGGAGTCGAGTGTTTCACTCACGCTATAACCACCAAGCTAG
>JAHDGL010000013.1:0-17947 GCA_020627625.1 Alphaproteobacteria bacterium
ATAATTTAAATCAATATATTTTTCAATTTAGTTATTTTTTTTTAATTATTTGTAATAACATCAAAACAAATTAATGTAGAATGAACTTAATAAACATTTTATTAATAGTTAACTAATTATTAACTAATATTTAAGACAATTATATATGGTAGATATATTTGTTTAATTTGCTTAACGAGGGGTCAAATGAAGTGGTTTTTATGTAAAAATAAATCAGAAAAAAAGTCTTTATTAAATATTAAAAAAGAAGCGTCAAAAATTTCCAAAGATATTATAAAAAATCCAGATAAATATGAATATTACCTATCTGAAGACCAGCTGGAAATAATTAAAAATTTAAATTCGGTACAGAAACATGCTCTTCGGCAGCAAGTAAAAATAGGTGTAACTGATAATAGTACGCCAAAAATGGAGAAATATTTAAAAAAACAACTTTATAAAATAAAAAAGAAGCCTGGTGATATATTGGAAGATCAACAAATGATTGATTATGTTAAATCTAACAAGACTGTTTTTGTTAAAAAAATAATGTCTTCTGAAATGAAAACAGCAGAGGATAAAACAGTTAGTAATAGTTTTTTCGGTTTTTTAAAATCTTTATGGGAAGATATTGTACCAATGGTTAATACAGTTTTGAGAATACTTGTTGACGTGGGAACAGCTAATTTAAAAATAGCTGCAAAAAAATATATTGTCAAAGAGCATCACGACTCGATTAATAAAGCTATAGATCATATTGGTAATAAGATAAATCTTGTAAATAATGATAGTAAAAATGATAGCAAAAAGAGTCATATAGAAAAGTTGCAAAATATAGAAGAATCAAAACAATCTGAAAGTAATAATACAAAATATGATTTACAGGATGTAAATATTATAGGTGAGGGAGTTTAATTACTAAATTATAAGTGTTTTTTAGAAATTTAATCCTTTTTTGTTTGTAGGTCCTAAAAGTGATATAAGTTTAAGCGCATCTAATTTATTGATTTTCGTTGAAGTGGTGGAATTTATTCTGTATACAGTAAATAAATTTAAAAAAGATTTTTATTTAAAAGTAAATTTTTTATTAAAAAACACGAATTTAGGAAATGCATCTATGCAAAAATTGATATATTTTTTTGGAAATAGTGAAACAGAAGGTGATTCTACTATGGTAGATATTCTTGGTGGCAAAGGAGCTAACTTAGCTCAAATGTCAAAAATTGGCCTGCCAATTCCCCCTGGTTTTACTATTTCTACGGAGTTATGTACAACATATTTGAAAAAAAATTCTTGTTTTACACCAAACTTTAAAAAGCAATTATTAGACTCGGTTATTAGGTTAGAAAAAGAAACAAAGAAACAATTTGGTAATAGTAAAAATCCTTTACTTTTGTCTGTACGTTCAGGGGCAAGAATATCTATGCCTGGTATGATGGATACTATTTTAAATCTAGGGATGAATGATGAGGTAGCTAAAAACTTAGCTATTGCAACTAATAACCCAAATTTTGCTTATGATAGCTATCGTAGATTCCTAGAAATGTATGGTTCTATTGTTTTGGGTATTTCAAGCTATTTATTTGAAGAATTATTCGATAATTATAAAATGCATAATAATTTAGTAGACGATAGCGAAATAAGCGTAGATAATTTACAAAAAATTATTAGCGATTACAAAAATATTATCTTAAAACATACGGGGAAAGAATTTGAGTCTGATCCTTATATTCAACTGCAGTGTGCTATTGAGTCTGTTTTAGCTTCTTGGATGTCGCCAAGAGCAGTTGTTTATCGGAAAATAAATAATATTAGCGATGATATTGGCACAGCTGTTAATGTGCAATCAATGGTATTTGGTAATAAAGGCGAAGATTCTGCTACTGGGGTAGTGTTTACTCGCTGTCCGAGCACTGGAGATAAAGAAATTTTCGGAGAGTTCTTGGTTAATGCACAAGGTGAAGATGTAGTAGCAGGAATACGTACCCCGTTACCGATAATATCCGATAAATCACAAAATGGCGCTTCTATGCAGGAGCAGATGCCTAAATTATATGAGGAATTATATTCTGTTTGTAATAAATTAGAAAAATATTTTCAAGATATGCAAGATATAGAATTTACTATAGAAGAAGGTAAATTATATATTTTGCAGACCCGGAATGGTAAACGCTCAGCAGCTTCATCTGTAAAAATTGCTGTAGATATGGTAGATGAGGGCATCCTATCAAAACAACAAGCCTTAATGCAAATTGATCCGGAGTCATTAAATCAATTATTACATACAGCTATTGATTATTCAGTAAATCCTGAAATTATAGCTACTGGTCTTCCTGCATCTCCAGGTGCTGCAACAGGTACTGTTGTATTTTCTGCTTCGGATGCAGAGAATGTGTCAATTAATCATAAAGTAATTTTAGTAAGAAATGATACAAGCCCCGAAGATATTAAGGGCATGCATTCATCTTGCGGAATGTTAACAGCCAGAGGTGGGATGACATCGCATGCAGCAGTTGTTGCACGTGGTATGGGAAAGTCTTGCGTTTGTGGTGTGAAAGGAATGGTTGTTAATGAAAAGCTTAAGATGTTTACTACTAGTGATGGCCATACGATCAAAGAAGGAGATATTGTAACGATTGATGGGTCTACAGGAAAAGTTATTATTGGTGATGTGAAGTTAATTGAATCTAATTTTTCCAAAGAATTTGAGACTGTTTTAAAATGGGCAGATGAGATTAAAGATTTAAAAGTTAGAGCAAATGCGGAAACAGCTCTAGATGCTAATATTGCCATTAAATTTGGTGCGTCTGGGATTGGTTTATGTCGTACAGAACATATGTTTTTTGATAATAATAAAATTCCTCTTGTTCGAGAAATGATCATAGCATCTAATAATGACCAACGCTCAAATGCAATAAAAAGCCTAAAGCCTTTGCAAGTAGTAGATTTTAAGTCATTATTCGAAATAATGAATGGTAAGCCTATAAATATTAGATTACTGGATCCGCCATTACATGAGTTTTTACCAACTGAAGAAAAAGATAAAATTGCACTTGCTGAAACTTTAAACGTGCCTTTATCTGTAATAAATCATCGTTTGCAAACTTTGCAAGAATCTAATCCGATGCTTGGTCATAGGGGATGTAGGTTAGGTATTTCTTATCCCGATATTTATATAATGCAGGTAGAAGCGATCTTGGAAGCTATGCATTTATTGTATAAAGAACAAAAAATTAAAAGTAATTTAGAGCTAATGATTCCTTTAATCAGCGAGGTTAAGGAGATTGAGAAGGTCAAAAAATATATTTCTGAAACTATAGATTCTATGAAATTAAAATATTCTACTGATTTTAATATTAAAGTTGGTACTATGATTGAATTACCAAGAGCAGCATTACAGGCGGATCAAATCGCAAGTAATGTTGAATATTTTAGTTTCGGATCTAATGATTTAACTCAAACGACCTTTGGTATTTCCCGAGATGATATAGGTTCGTTCTTGCCAGATTACTTAGATCAGAAAATATTTATGGACGATCCATTTATTACACTAGATCAATCTGGTGTTGGCGAATTAATCAAAATAGCAATGAAACGTGGTAAGAAGACAAATCCAAGCTTAAGTTTTGGGGTATGCGGTGAGCATGCTGGTGATCCGCAATCTATAGATTTTTTCCACAAGGTGGGTTTGGATTATATATCATGTTCTCCTTACCGTATACCAATTGCAAGAGTTGCAGCAGCTAGAAGTAAAATTAAATTTTCAAAGGATTAAATATAATGAGTTTTGAAGACAATTTAGATAAAATTTTAATTCGGCACAAAGATTTATCTGAAAAATTATCAAGTGGAATTGCCGGCGAAGAATTTATTGCTGCCTCTAAAGAGTATGCAGAGCTCGAACCTATTGTTGAAAAAATTGAGGAATATAATAAATTAAGTGATGATTTGCAAAGCGCCAAAGAGCTTTTATTAGAACCAGATCTAGATTCTGAAACAAAAGATATGGCAGAAGAAGAATTGCGTATGCTGAATACTCAATTGCCAAAATTACAGCAAGAGGTAAAAATATCTCTTTTGCCCAAGGATGAGGCCGATAATAAAAGTGCTATAATTGAGGTGCGCAGTGGAACAGGAGGAGAGGAGGCCGCTTTGTTTGCCGCCGATTTATTTTCTATGTATCATAGATATGCCGATATTAAAGGGTGGAAATTTGAAATTTTATCTATTGCTGAAATAGGTATTGGTGGTTACAAAGAAGCTTCTGCTCTTATAAAAGGTAATGCGGTCTTTTCGCGTTTGAAATTTGAGTCTGGTGTGCATAGAGTTCAACGCGTGCCTAAAACAGAATCAAGTGGTCGTATTCATACTTCAGCAGCAAGTGTTGCTGTTCTTCCTGAAGCAGAAGAAGTTGATATAAAAATTGAAGATAAGGATTTAAGGATCGATACTTACCGAGCATCTGGAGCTGGGGGGCAGCACGTTAATACTACAGATTCTGCTGTGCGTATTACTCATATTCCAACAGGGGTTGTAGTTGCAATTCAAGACGAAAAATCACAGCATAAAAATAAGGCCAAGGCTTTAAAAATATTACGTTCGAGAATTTATGAAGAAGAGCGTTTGGCAAAAGAAGCAGAAAGGGCAGTATCAAGAAAGGGGCAGATTGGTTCAGGTGATAGGTCTGAACGTATTCGTACTTATAATTTTCCACAGGGCAGGGTTAGTGATCACCGCATTAATTTAACATTATATAAGATTGACGAAGTTTTAATGGAAGGCAAATTAGATGAGTTTATTGATGGTTTGATTTCTGATGACGAAGCAAAAAGATTAGCAGAACAGGTTTAGAGTTAGTCAATTGTATGACTATACGTAAATATGCAATTTTGCTTATCCTAAATTCGCGTTATAAGACCAAGCAAATGGATAGAAGATAATTGGTGTTAGTGATTTAAATTCCTGTTATAAAATTTAATTTCTTTTGTAGAGGAAAGTGTAATATATAAACATTATAAATAAACATGCAGCAAGGCTGTACCAAGTGATTGCATATTCTAGGTGGTCGTTGCGTACTTTGTTCAAATGAGTTGTAGTTAGGGGTTTAATTCCTTCTGGTAATAATTGGTTATTTATTTGCATTATATAGAAATTAGTATTTGTTATTCCTATATTGTCTGCAGCTAATTTTAGGTCTAGTGTAAACCATATATTATTTTTATTATCATTATCTGGTACAAAAAAGTTTTTTTTCTCGTCAGGTAGGGTAATAGCTTCTATTATTTGTTGTTGATTATAAATTGCTTGTTCGTCAAATTTTATGTTCGTGTCGAATTTGTTTTTCATGCTGTGTGGTAGCCACCCGCGTGATACTAAATATGTCTCCCCATTAGTTGCAGCAAAAGCGGAAAGTAAGTAATATCCATCTTTCTCGGGCGATGATGTACGACGACCATAAAGATATATATTCTTATTACTTAAGAAGTGACCTGATAATGAAATTTTAGAGTAATGATTCGGGTTATTATCAAGGCTTTCAATGGGCTTTGCAGGTCTGGCAATATTGCTTTCAATGGTTTTAATAAAATGCTCTTTTTGTTCTAGGCGTCTTAATTGCCAATTACCTAATGAAATTAATATGATAATACAGATTGTAACAAATACTAGAGGTATTAGTTCAAATTCTTGCTTATATAGAGTTATTTTCATAATATTCTTATTTATTTTATATCGTAATAATTAACTATAATAGTTCACGTTAGTAGCGCGAATTTAGGGTAAGTTAACTCAGGATATCATTTGCTTTTTTCGTCAACAAATAAAGAAGTCTGAATATTGTGCCCTCTGTTTGGAACTGGCAAGCCAAGATGAAGAAAAGCTTGGTCAGTTATCATGCGTCCACGTGGTGTTCGTTGTAATAATCCTATTTGTATTAAATATGGCTCTATCGTATCTTCAATTGCGTCTCTTTGCTCTGACAGGGCTGCTGCTATTGTTTCAACTCCTACTGGCCCGCCATTATAGTGATCACATATAAATTTCAAGTAACGATAATCGTTACTATCAAGCCCAGCCTTGTCGACTTCTAGGCGGTTCAATGCGTTATCTGCAATTTTTTTGTCAATTTTCCCCTGATTTTCAACTGCTGCAAAATCTCTTACTCTTTTTAGCAATCTTAGAGCTATTCTTGGTGTTCCTCTAGAGCGTTTTGCAATTTCTATTGATCCTTCTTGGGTAATTTCTGTTCCAAGTAAAGATACTGCTCTATTGATAACTTTTACTAATTCATCAGTACTATAAAAGTTTAGACGTAGTGGGATGCCAAAACGGTCACGTAATGGGTTGCTAAGTAATCCTAATCTTGTAGTTGCGCCAATTAAAGTAAATTGAGGTAAGTCAATCCTTACTGATCTTGCTGCTGGGCCTTCTCCGATTATGATATCTAGAGAAAAATCTTCCATTGCTGGATAGAGAATTTCTTCGATATTAGTGTTAAGTCTATGAATTTCGTCGATAAATAATACATCATTTTTTTGTAAATTAGTTAGAATTGCTGCAAGATCTGCTGCTTTGGATAGGGTAGGGCCAGAAGTAGCTTTGAAATTTACTTGCATTTCTTTGGAAATTATATGAGCCAATGAAGTTTTTCCAAGTCCTGGAGGTCCATAAAATAATGTATGATCTAGTGATTCTTTTCGTTTTTGAGCCGCCTGAATAAATATTTGTAAATTTGATTTTATATGTTCTTGTCCAACAAAATCTTGTAAGAAATTAGGGCGCAGTGAAAATTCTGTATCATTTTCTAGTTTTTCATTAGATAAAATTTCTGTGGTCATGATTATTCATTAGTTCCTTGCTTGAGACCTAAACGAATTAGGTCATTGATAGAAGATTCTGGATTTTGAGCTATTACATTATTAACCCTGTTATGTGCATCTAGTTTATTGATCCCTAAGCTAACTAGCGCAGAAATAGCATCATTAGCGATATTAGTTTTAGTTAATATTTCTTTATTTTGCGATACATTGTTAGCGATTATTTCACCACTTGCTATAAATTTGTCTTTGAGTTCGGTAATTATACGTTCGGCTAGTTTTTTTCCAACTCCTGAAACTGAATTAAAAGCGTTTTTATCTTTCGCTGAAAGTGCTAGAGCAATCTCATTTGTTGTTAAATGGGAAAGTATAGCTAAAGCCATTCTTGTGCCAACCCCTTTTACTGATTGCAGAATCGAAAAAGTAGATTTTTCCTCAAGGTTGTAGAAGCCGTATAAATGTATGTGATCTTCTCTTACATGTGTTTCTATCAGTAATTCGCTATGCTCCCCCAATGATAGTTTGCTCAATGTCTTTCCTGAGCAAAAAACAAGATATCCTACGCCATTAACATCAATAATAATATGGTTATCATAAATTGATTCAATTGTTCCTTTTAGCTTTCCAATCATAAGATAAATTTGGTTGCAAGTTGAAGTGTTTGATATATAATATCAGCCAGAATAAAATAAGCAATTAATTCTAGAAAAAATGAGTAACGAAATTAGTTAAACATACTCAAAACTCGAATTAAAAAATTAATATAATAGGTGTTCATGGATAAGAGTAACAGATTTAGTGTTAATTTAGGTTTGTCAGAAATGTTAAAAGGTGGTGTGATTATGGATGTGGTCACGCCAGAGCAAGCAAAGATAGCAGAAGATGCAGGGGCGGTGGCTGTAATGGCGCTGGAGCGTGTTCCTGCTGATATTAGAGTTGATGGTGGTGTTGCTCGTATGTCTGATCCTTTGATGATTAAAGAGATAATTGGTTCTGTAACAATTCCAGTTATGGCGAAGGTTCGTATAGGTCATTTTGTTGAGGCTCAGATTTTAGAGGAGCTTGGGGTTGATTTTATTGATGAGAGTGAGGTATTGTCTATAGCTGATGGTCAGAATCACATTTATAAACATGATTTTAAAACTCCTTTTGTTTGTGGTTGTTGTAATCTGGGTGAAGCTTTAAGGCGTATTGCAGAAGGTGCGTGTTTGATTCGCACAAAAGGCGAAGCTGGTACTGGAGATGTTATTCAGGCAGTTGAACAAATGCGAATGTTGAAGAAGCAAATAAAAGAAGTTACTATGGCAGATAAGTCAGAAATTATGAATATTGCTAAAAATCTTGCTGCTCCTTACGATCTTGTATTATATGTTCATGAGCATGGTAAGTTGCCAGTTCCGAATTTTTCAGCGGGTGGTATAGCAACTCCGGCAGATGCTGCACTTATGATGCAACTTGGTGCTGAGAGTGTTTTTGTTGGGTCTGGTATTTTTAAATCAGATAACCCTAAAAAAAGAGCAGAGGCTATTGTAAGCGCAACAACTCATTATAGGGATTCTAAGGTGTTAGCGGAGGTATCTGAAGGTTTGGGCCTTCCTATGACAGGAATTAATTGTGATGAATTACTGCCAAATCAAATGTTTTCCAAAAGAGGTTAGAGCTCAGATTAATTGGTGCAAAAAAGTTGATATAGCAAGCATTTTAGTGGAATATAAAAAATACTAAACTGTTAACTGGCGTTTGTTTGTAATAAAGGTATTAGAGTTGAAATTCGTATCAGAAGTGTGTCAGAATACCATTTCTCATTTTGAATTAGAATTTTTGAATTAGAATTTTGCATTTTAAGGTCAGTCTGCGCGGCGTATATCAGATAGGTGAGCACAGACGAATCGGCGCAAAATGATAACATATAATTTGAAATCGAAGTTGGTATAAGATTGATATAAAGAAGTTTTTGGATTTTTGTAGTGGGTGGTTAATTCTGCCTATAAACATTACGTTAATTCAATTTAGTTTCATTTACCATAATATATATTGAATATTTAAATATGATAGTAGGGATATTAGCTGTTCAAGGGGCATTTGCTGCTCATCAAAAGAAGATTCAATACTTAGGGGTAAAATCTATTTTAGTTAAGAATAAAGCTGATCTTGGAAAAGTGGACGCGTTGATTTTGCCTGGTGGTGAGAGCACATCAATGAAGTATTTGTTGCACAAGCATGGTTTGTGGGATGTTTTACGCGATAAATTATCAACTATACCGGTGCTTGCTACTTGTGCTGGAGTCATATTACTGAAAGATCTAGGGATTCTTGGTGTTGATATTTTGCGTAATGCTTATGGAAGTCAGGTAGCGAGCAATCTTGTTCCTTTGTCTATAGATGACGGTAAGAAGCAAACTAATATAGATGGTTTTTTTATACGAGCTCCTTTGATTCGATCGATTTCTGATCCTAATATTAGGGTTTTAGCGTATTTAAATAAGGACCCAGTTTTGTTAGAAAAAGACTTAATTATCGCAGCAACATTTCATCCTGAATTATCTAAGAGTGATTTAATACATGAAATGTTCGTAAATAAAATATCGGAGTTAGTTTAGCTCGTTATGGTGCTATATGTAGTATTATATGGTGCTGTTAACAGTGCCATAACTTAGTTAATTATAAAAGAAATTTTATAATTTATTGATTAAAATATTGCTGATAATGTAATTTACTGCTATCGTCTTCGTAATAATTGTAATTTGATATAAAAATGTCTCTCGAATTTAAAGTTGTAAAAAATTATGCACAGGCTTTGCTTAATAGCATTTCTAATGTATCAAATCAAAATGATATGTTAGAAAAAGAGAGTGAAATATTAAAACAGCTTAAAATTTTTGTGCAGTTAATGCAAGGTAGTAAGATTATTTATAATATTTTTTGCTCCCCAGCTGTCGGTAAAGAGACAAAGAATAAAGTGGTGGATATATTTGTTAGCAAATATAATATCAGAGCGACATTGAAACAATTTTTATATGTTCTTGTAAAAAATGCTAGATGTGATTTATTGCCTCAAATATCTGATATGTCAATAGAATTGATGTCTGCTTCCAAGGGTGTAAAATCAGCAGAGATTATCTCAGCTTTTAAATTAGACCGAAAGCAAATTCAATCAATTCAGAAGTTTATTGAATCAAAATTAAATCAAGAAGTGGAAGTTGTAGCTAATACAGACTCATCTTTAATTGGTGGTGTTGTGATAAAATATGATAGTAATATTATAGATTGCTCTGTTCACGGGGCGTTAGATAGGATAGAAAAAATAGCAACAAAATCAAAAATGTAGATTTTTATATTTTTATTGCTAAATTAACTTTATGATTTTCTAGTAAATAGTTAAGTTTAAAGTTGATGTATTAAATAATATATTAAAAATCAGTATATAGATTATATAGAAAATATTTTAATTTAAATAATTATTTTATAAGGAGTTTTTTGCAATGAAGTTAAATCCTTCAGAGATATCGGAAATTTTAGAACGTGAAATTGGTGATATAGAGCAGTTGGGAGAATTACAAGAGGTTGGTTATGTAATTACAGTTGGAGATGGTATTGCCAAGGTTTATGGTATTGATAATGTACAATCCGGTGAAGTAGTTGAGTTTAGTTCTGGTGTTAAGGGGATGGTGCTTAACTTGGAGACCGATATGGTTGGTGTTGTAATTATGGGTGATGATAGCTCGGTGCGTCAGGGAGATAAAGTTAATAGAACCGGTAATATTTTACAAACTCCAGTTGGAGAAAAGATGTTGGGACGTGTTGTGGATGCTCTTGGGCGCCCGATTGATGGTAAGGGTGATATTGAAACAACAGAATATAGTCGTGTTGAAGTCAAGGCTCCTGGTATTATTGCCAGAAAGTCGGTACATGAACCAGTGCAAACGGGGATCAAAGCTATTGATGCTTTAATTCCGATTGGTCGTGGTCAAAGAGAATTAATCATTGGAGACCGCCAGACGGGAAAAACAGCTATTGCGATTGATACTATTATTAATCAGAAATCAGCCCATTTGTCTAATAATGAATCAGAAAAAATTTACTGTGTATATGTAGCAATTGGCCAAAAAAGATCAACAGTGGCTCAAATTGTACGTAAATTAGAAGAAGCTGGTGCAATGGAGTATAGTATTGTAGTTGCAGCAACTGCTTCTGATCCGGCGCCGTTACAATTTCTTGCTCCGTATACTGGTTGTGCAATTAGTGAATATTTTCGAGATAATGGCAAACATGCATTGGTAATTTATGATGATTTGACAAAACATGCTGTTGCATATCGTCAAATTTCTTTGCTACTTAGAAGACCTCCGGGTCGTGAAGCTTATCCTGGAGATGTGTTTTATTTGCATTCAAGACTTCTTGAGCGCGCTGCAAAATTATCTGATGATCATGGTGGTGGCTCGTTAACAGCATTACCTATTATTGAAACGCAAGCTGGTGATGTATCTGCTTATATTCCAACAAATGTGATTTCTATTACTGATGGTCAGATTTTCCTGGAAAGTGAATTATTTTATAAAGGGATTCGCCCAGCAGTAAATGTAGGTATCTCCGTTAGTCGTGTTGGTTCTGCGGCTCAAACTAAAGCAATAAAGCAAGTATCTGGCTCGATGAAACTAGACCTTGCGCAGTTTAGAGAAATGGAAGCATTTGCTCAATTTGGTTCGGATTTAGATGCTTCTACTCAGAAGCTAATTAACCATGGTCAGAAATTAACTGAATTATTAAAACAAGCTCAGTATTCACCATTTGTTGTCGAGGAGCAGGTAGTTGGTTTATATGCAGGGGTAAATGGTTATTTAGAGAAAATTGACACAGCTAAAATACGTGAATTTGAGACTAAATTACTCGACGATATTCGACTCAAAGGTAATGATATTCTAGACGCTATAAGAAAAGAAAAGGCGTTAAGCGAAGAAACAGAAGAAAAGCTAAAATCCTATCTGGAAAGATTTGTAAATGATTTTTTAGATAATTAATTAATTCATTATAAGTAAAGAATGTCTGGTCTAAAGCAGTTAAGAAATAGAATTAGAAGCATAAAATCTACTCAAAAAATCACTAAAGCTATGCATGTTGTGTCTGCTGCAAAGCTTAAAGGCGTGAAAGAGCAATCTAAAAATTTGAATGAATATTCAAAGATTCTTGCAGAAATTATGTATGATTTTTCTAAGAATGATAACTTAATAGATTTACCAGAAAATGACCGTAAATTCTTTAGTAAATCATTAGAGCAGATGCCGCATTTATTGGTTGTAATGACGTCTGAACGTGGTTTATGTGGGGGGTTTAATTCTAACGTCATAAAGCAGGTAAAGAATGATATTAAGAAATTAAAAAAACAAGGCAAAGAAGTAAAATTATTGGTAATAGGCAAAAAAGGAATAGATGTTTTTAAAAAACAATATTCCAAGATGGTAGAAGAATGTTACCATAATACGAAAAATAATATTGAGTGTTTGGCTTTGCAGGTTAAAAATAAAATTATTCAATTAGTTGAAGAAGGGCAAGTAGGTGCTTGTTATATGTATTATAACCGCTTTAAGAACGCTATGACCCAAATTTTGACTACAGAATGTATTTTGCCAGTTAAAACTGAGATCGAGAATAACATTTTATCTCAACGTAATAGTATTACTCAAAATAATTATTCTTCTAAAGATAAAAGTGAATATTTGAATATTGGTAACTCTATTTCTGAGTATGAATATGAGGGTGAGAATTTAGTTCATGATATTATACATTTATATATAAAAGGAGAAATTAATTACGGCTTATTGCAGAGTAGGGCTAGCGAGGAGGGTGCTAGAATGACTGCAATGGATAATGCAACAAGAAATGCAGGTGAGTTAATAGATAATCTAACGTTAAAGTTAAATAGGTCACGTCAAACAATTATCACCACGGAGTTAACAGAGATTATCTCAGGTGCGGAGTCTCTGTAAATGATAAATAGTAATATTAAATGGTAAATAAGGAATTTTAATTTTTAAGTTAATCAGGTTGTAAAAATGAAAAAAAATACAGGAAAAATCACCCAAATTATTTCAGCTGTTGTCGATGTGCAGTTCAGTAGTGATACTCCTTTGCCTAATATTTTAAATGCACTTGAGTGTGATAATAATGGTCAGAAATTAGTCCTAGAAGTAGCTCAGCATATTGGAGACAGCACGGTACGTTGCATTGCAATGGATTCTACTGATGGATTAACTCGTGGAATAGATGTTGCAGATACGGGTGATTCTATACGAGTTCCAGTAGGCAAAGGTACTTTAGGCCGTATTATGAATGTTGTGGGTGATCCTGTTGACGAGCAAGGAACAATTAAATCTGATACATTTTCTTCGATTTATAACGAAGCACCAGCATTTGAGGATCAATCAACAGAAAGAAGTATTTTAGTGACCGGTATAAAGGTTGTAGATTTATTGGCTCCTTATGCTAAAGGTGGTAAAATAGGGTTATTTGGCGGTGCCGGTGTTGGTAAAACAGTCATTATTATGGAGCTGATTAATAATATTGCAAAAGCACATGGTGGCTATACAGCCTTTGCTGGTGTTGGTGAACGTACGCGAGAGGGCAATGATTTGTATCATGAAATGATCGATTCAGGTGTTATTAATTCAAAGAAGCTTGAAGAATCAAAAGTAGCATTGGTTTATGGGCAGATGAATGAACCTCCTGGTGCGCGTGCAAGGGTAGCGCTCACCGGCCTTACGATTGCAGAGCATTTTCGTGATCTAGATGGAGGGCAAGATGTTTTATTCTTTGTTGATAACATATTCCGTTTTACTCAGGCTGGTTCTGAAATATCGGCAACATTGGGTCGCATACCATCTGCGGTAGGTTATCAACCAACATTAGCTACGGATATGGGATCTTTGCAGGAGCGTATTACTTCGACTAAGAATGGTTCAATAACTTCGGTACAAGCAATTTATGTACCAGCTGATGATCTAACTGACCCAGCGCCTGCTACCTCATTTACGCACCTTGATGCAACTACGGTTTTAAGTCGTCAAATTGCTGAGCTTGGTATTTATCCTGCTGTGGATCCTTTAGATAGTAGCTCGCAAATGCTTGATCCGGAAATTGTTGGTGATAAGCATTATAAAGTTGCGCGAGAGGTGCAAAAAGTTTTACAAACATATAAATCTTTGCAAGATATTATTGCAATTCTTGGTATAGACGAATTATCAGAGGAAGATAAATTGATAGTAAGCCGCGCTAGAAAGATTCAAAAATTCTTGTCACAACCATTTCATGTTGCAGAAGTGTTTACTGGTTTAAATGGTAAGTTTGTTGATCTTGAGGATACTATTGAAGGTTTTAAGGGATTGGTTGAGGGTAAGTATGATCATTTACCAGAAGCTGCGTTTTATATGGTTGGTACTATTGAAGAAGCTGTAGAAAAAGCTAAGAGAATCGAATCAAAGAAAGAAGTGGTATAATATAATAATGTCTAATATATTGCTGGTTAAAATTATTTTGCCATCTAAGATTGCTTTGCAGATTGAGGCAGACATGGTTAATATTCCTGGTAAGGAAGGAGTTTTTGGAGTTCTTCCTGGTCATGCAAAAATTACTTCTAGTATAGATATAGGTGTTGTTACTTTATTTACTAAAGATATGGAAGTAAAATATTTTATTTATGGTGGGGTTGTGCAAGTTGCTGATAATGAGGTTAATGTTATTAGTGATTTTGCTGTTGATATATCTTCAGAGAATTCTTCATCTGTTAGTGATAATATTAAAAAGCTGGAAAAAGATTTATCTGAGATTGAATCTAATTCTATGGAGGTGAGTATAATTTCTGAAAAGATAAAAAAATACCAATCATTGCTAGAATTTGTATAGGTATATAATGGTAGAATGTACGCGTCGTATAGAATTTGATACTGGTCATAGAGTAATTGGCCATAAAAATAAATGTCAATATTTGCATGGCCATCGTTATGTTTTAGAGATTACTGCTAGAAGTTCTGAGTTAAATGAGCTTGGAATGGTTGTAGATTTTGGTGAATTAAAGACAGTAATTAAAGTTTGGATAGATAAAAATTTTGATCATAATGTAATTTTGCATCAAGATGACAAGGAGCTTGGTGATTTTATAAAAGAACACACAGGTCAGGGTGTGTATTATTTAAAATCTAATCCAACTGCAGAAAATATTGCATTACATTTAAAATCAGATATTATACCTATATTGTTTACAAAAAAATCATTTGAAATAGTTAGAATTAAATTATTCGAAACACCTAATTCTTTCGTTGAAATAAAATGAATAAACAATCTTCTGTTGTTGTTACAACAACAGACAAAGAAGAAACGGCGAATTTAATTGCCAAAATTTTGCTTGAAAATAAGTTAGCAGCTTGTGTTCAATTAGATAAGATTCAAAGTTTCTTTTATCATGAGGCAAAAGTGAAACATGCGCAAGAGATTCGCTTGTTCATCAAGGCACCGGCTGATAATTATAAGGCTATTGAGAAGTCTATAAAGTTACATCATAATTATCATTTGCCTCAAATAATTAAGCTTGATATTACAGATGGATCAATAGAATATCTGAATTGGCTACATGATAATAGATAATCTGTAATATAACCCTTATCCACGGTTTGGGTTAGTATATAAAATGAAATTAAAATGAATTACATAAAATATTTGTTTTAATTTTATTTTTCACATAGAATTTAAGTTAATTTTAAGGAGTTGTTTTTATGAAGTTATGGCACAAAGTATTTATAGGTCTTATTTTGGGTGTGCTCTTTGGAGTTTATTTGCCCAATTATGTTGAAACGGTAAAACCTATTGGTACTGTGTTTTTACGTTTAATAAAAATGGTTATAGTGCCTTTGTTATTCTTTAGTTTATTATCTGGAATTACAGGCATGCGTGACCCTAATTCTATTGGCAGGGTAGCTAGAAAATCTGTTCTCGCTTATTTTTGTACTACTTGTTTTGCAGTTACATTTGGTTTGAGTGTTGCAAATATTATGGCACCTGGGGAAGGTGTAGTGCTTGATTTAGGATCGTCGGTTGGCGAAGTTGTTAGAGAGAATAATTTTGATGTAATTAATTTCTTGATGGATATTATTCCGACTAATGTTTTTTCAACATTTTCTTCTAATACTAAAATTTTACAAGTAGTGTTTTTCTCTATCTTTACTGGAATGGTTATTAATAGTATGGGTTCTGTTGCTGACCCGGTTAGAACTTTGATTCAGTCAATCTCTAAAATAGTATTAAAAATGATTTCAATAGTTGTAGAATTATCACCTTATGCAGCTTTTGCATTGATAGCATGGGTTATAGGTACTCAAGGTTTGGGGGTTGTAGTAAATCTTGGTTATCTAGTACTTGCAATTATTGTTGCTTTCATTTTACAATATTTGATATTTGGTTTAATTATATTAGTATTTTGCCGATTATCTCCAATCCCTTTTTATAAAAAGAGTTTGGAATATCAAATGATTGCTATATCTACAGGTAGTAGTAAAGCTAGTTTAGCTACTACTATGCAGGTATGTCGTGAAAAATTAGGGGTATCCGAAACAAGTACTTCATTCGTATTACCGCTAGGGGCTGCTATTAATATGGATGGTCTTGCGATTAAACTTGGTTTATGTGTAGTATTTTTTGCTCAAATAATGGGTGTAGACTTGGCTTTAAATGATTATATTGTTATAATTTTAACAGGTACACTTGGATCTATAGGTGGTGCAGGAATACCTGGTTCATTTATTGTTATGTTACCGATAATGCTTACTTCTGTAGGGCTGCCAATTGAGGGGGTGGCGTTATTAGTAGGTGTTGATAGAGTGTTAGATTTGTTGAGTACAACAATTAATATTACTGGAGATGCAACAATTACTTTGGCAGTAGATAGTAGTGAGGGTACTTTAGATAGAGATATGTATAATGCCGATTAAATTTACTATAGATGCATGTAATCATTATAATATATAGATTATTTGTTGTAAGTAGTAAATAGATCAGAAAAAATATATGTTTTAAGTTTATTTATTATGAATGTATATTGACTAACACTAATGATAATATTAAAATAACAAAACTAGTAGAGATAGTATATTTATGTTTAAAAATATAATAGTTCCAATTGATTTATCTGATAAAGAATCAATTAAAGTTGTTCTTCCAGCAGCGTTGAATTTTGTTAATTCTTTTGGTGCCAAAATTCATTTAGTGCATATTATGCCGGATTTTGGTATGAAGATGATTGAGGAATATATGCCGCGTAATTGGATGAAGGATCAGAAAGCAAAATATAATAATCTTTTTGATGAAATAATTAGCGAATTTGTTCCGGAAGAAATTGAAGTTAAGGTTCATATTGGTCGTGGTGCAATTTATGATGAGATAATTAATTATGCAGAAAAATTGGATGCTGATTTAATACTTTTATCTGCAGTTAGACCTCAGTTGAAAGATTATATGTTAGGGCCAAACGCATCAAAAATTGTACGCCATTCTTCTGTATCTGTATTGGTTGTTCGCAACTAGTTTAATAATGCAAAAACTTCAATTAACTTCACTATATTAATTTAATTGCATTTGAAAAGTGGGTTGTATCATCTTTGGTTAAGTTTTAATCAAAGATGATGTTTTTTGTTAAACAGAGCTTTGTATTAATTAGGGGTTCTAAATATAGCGTAATACCAGTCTCCATTTTAAATGATATATTATCATTTTGCATAATTCGTCTGTGCTTACATATCTATTATATACGCTGCGTAGCCTCACCTTGAAATGCAAACCTCTAATTCAAAAAAATGGTGTAAGTTTTGTATTGTGATAATCTCCCCTTATTTATTCAATTATTTATACCTCTTTTTTTCGAGAATTTAATCGGCCTGCGCGTGAATTGCCAAATAATACTTGACAAAATCTAAGAAAATATTATAATTCGCATTCAAGTTTAGCTGCTTGTTATATGTTTTAATTATAATAAATTATAACGCAAGCGATCGCAAACATACGAAATGTATTTGATTCTTTTTGTTCAAAGGTTTTTACGATTAATGTCTGAATCACAACAAAACTCCTTTAGAAATAAAGCCCCCTTTATTGTCAAAAATGAAGTGTTGACT
>JAHDGL010000013.1:17957-20829 GCA_020627625.1 Alphaproteobacteria bacterium
CTTGATAAATTCATACCAATGTCATTATTAATGTTTTGTATATTATTTAATCAAAACATATTACGCATATTAAAAGATAGTATTTTGATATCAGAAGTTAGTGCAGAAATTACTAGCTTTACTAAATTATACTGCGTAACACCAATGGCGACAATATTTGTCATTATATACGCAAAATTAGTTAATCACTTACCTTTTCATAGGATCTTTTATTATTTAATAGCAGTGTTCACTAGCTTTTATGTGATTTTTGCCTTTACTATTTATCCTAATATTGATCTATTTCATATAGATGCCGACTCTTTGCAATTATTAATGATAAAATACCCTCATTTTAAATGGTATATTGCAGGCATTGCAAATTGGAGTTATGTGCTGTTTTATGCACTTTCTGAATTATGGCCAAATATATTTTATGTATTATTATTTTGGCAAATCGCTAATGAGATCACTACTACAAATGAAGCAAAAAGATTCTATACTTTATTTGCTTTTTTTGGTAACTCAGCGTTGATTGTAGTTGGTTTTTTAATGTTCTATTTAGCATCTGATAACAACATAATACACCGATTATTCACTATATCTGATAATAAAATCATACTGACTCAAATATCAATATCGATGGTTGCAATATCTTCTGTTATTTCATGCTTATTATTACGTTATATTATTAAAAACATAATAAATAACAAACAACTTAATTCTAATTTCTTTGATCAAAGCAAGGACAAACCTAAACCTAAACTAAGCATTATTGAGAGTTTTAAGTATATAACACGTTCAAAATATTTATGGTTAATGTTAATTTGCTCTGCATCATTTGGTCTTTCAATGAATTTAATTGAGGCCGTATGGAAAGCTAAAATTAAGGAGTTATACCCAACAGTAAATGGTTATGCAACCTATAATAGTATGTATATACTCTGGACTGGAATAGCAATTATGGTGATGACTATAATTGGCAATAATATTATGCGTAACCGTAGTTGGTTTACAGCAGCTATTATTTCACCTGTAATTATTTTGTCCACTGGTACAATATTTTTCTTTCTTGTGGTATTTGATAAAAATATAGTAAGTTTTTTTGATGGTGTTATTATAATGTCTCCACTAGCTTTAGCGGTGTTTGTTGGTGCTATTCAGAATGTTTTATCTAAAGGTTCAAAATATTCCATATGGGATACTTCTAGGCAAATGCTTTATATCCCTCTTGATCATGAATTGCGTACAAAAGGTAAAGCTGCTGTGGATGTTATAAGCTCTAAGATTGGTAAATCTGCAAGTGGTTTTATTCAATCTATAATATTCACTATAGTGCCAACTGCGACATATCATTCTATTGCTCCTGGTTTAATGATTATTTTTATTACAGTATGCATGCTGTGGATTTATGCTATAAAAAAGATTTATCTTGAATATCAAAAAATTATCTAATTTTCTGTATAATTTACCAAAATAAAATTAAAACAATGGAAGAAGATTTGATATAAAAAGCTTGCATTACTAATTAATTTCTTTTAAAAATATCATTTATTTTAATTATAGTGAATAAAAATCAGATATTTTTTTGCTGTAGTGAGAATGTAAAAAAACTTCAATTATGAAATATGGGAAAGGATAATGTTTGTAGATAAAATTTCAGCTAAAACAAAAAATGGTGATTTTAATGTAATTGTTGAAATACCAATGAATGATTCACCTATTAAATATGAATTTGATAAAGAATCTGGATCTATTATTGTGGATCGATTTATGCAAGTTGCCATGTCATACCCTTGTAATTATGGTTTTATTCCACATACTCTTTCTGACGATGGTGATCCAGCAGATGTATTAGTCATTGCACAATATCCAATTATTCATGGTGCTGTAATAACGGTACGCCCTATTGGTGTATTAATGATGGAAGATGAGTCTGGTATAGATGAAAAAATTTTAGCAGTGCCTATTAAAAAATTAGATCCAACATTTGATCACATTCAAGATATTGATGATGTTCCGGATATGCTAAAACAAAAAATATGGCACTTTTTTGAAAATTATAAAAATTTAGAAAAAGATAAATGGGTAAAAATTGTCAATTGGGCAAATGCAATCAAAGCTAAAGAAATTATAAATCAAGCAATTGATAAAGCTAATTAAAAGATTAGGCAAAAATAATTTTGCATTTCATAATTTATTCTTAAAAAATCCAACTGTTTTTACTACACCTAAATATCATCGTAACTATGGATAAATGATATTTTATCCATAGTTTGAAGTTTGTGCTTTAATTTATTTCAGTTGTTTCAAAATCACTAATATCACTAAAATCTGAATCATCTCCAATATGGACAATGGTGCTGCAGTTATTAAGTTCATTCATGATAATTTCTTCGACCTTATCATTCATTTCTTTTATCTTATTCTCTATTTTGTTTTCTATTTTTTTTGCTTTATTTTTTGTAAAGTCTTTTTTAAATTTTGGTACTATTTTGTTTATTATTTTTTCATCTATAAATCTTAATATTTCATTTATATTCATAATCCCCTCATTTTTGATTAGTTAACTATTAATTAGTTAACCCACTTTTATTTTATCATTAAATAATTAGAGCGTCATTAATTATATTGCAATATAAATTAATAAAGCGCGGTGAGTTAGAATAAATTTATTCCTAAAAAATCTGATTTTAATGCAATTACAGAGGACCAAATAATTTATGCTAATGATAAAATGAATAATTTACCTAAAAAATGTCTCAATTTCTTGACTCCTAATGAAGCTTGGAATATTAATTTACAACTCAATCGTTGCGCTTCATCCTAGAATGTACCATTATCAATGATATTAAGAGTTCAATACTCTCTTGAACTCGTTTACCACTCTTTT
>JAHDGL010000070.1 GCA_020627625.1 Alphaproteobacteria bacterium
TAAAGATTCGGATGATTCTACATCTTGCCCCAATATTTCCATAAATTCGTCAGTATCAAAATCTTCAAATGCATAATAATGCTCAGTTTTATTATTGTGTTTATATTTCTTGTTAAATTCATCTTTAAATTTTTGATCTCTGCATTGTGCAATTTTATCTCGTATTTCTGCTGTTTTATCCTTATCAAAAGATAGACTTTTTGCATTATTAAAATATTTGATTGCTTTGTCAAATTGCCCTAGTTGCATATGCACATCACCGCGCAATTCTCGAATGGATGCATCTTCTGGACTCTCTACAATCAATTTTTTAAAGCATTCTTTTATATTTAAACTATCTTCTATAATCAGATACACTTTAATTGCTTCATCATATTTTTCCTGCTCTTTCAACATATCGCCTAATATTTTATATATTTCTGGAGTTTGCTCATATTTCAGTGATTGAACATAATATTCAACCGCCTTATCTAAATTACCTTTACTCCTTTCTATAGAGCCCATATTCTTATATGCAGATGCAAGTTTAATTATACATTCTTTGCTTTTTGCAAATTCCTTCAAATATTCAATTGCTTCTGTGTAATAATTAATATCATCCTTGTTTTGTTCTAATGGCATTTTCAAAACATAATTTTTATATGCTAGATTTATATTTTCTTTATAAAACTTGATTATTTTTGTCAATTCTACTGACTCAAAAGGAGAATCTGATTTAGTAAGAGAAGCAAATAATTTACAATATTGCATTTGCTGATTCAAAACATAGTAATATTTAAATAGCAAGCTTCGACCATGATTATTATTTGCATATTCTGCAAATATTTCTAATAGTTTTTTAGGTGTTTCTATTATATCTTCATAACTTCGACCTAAATCTGTTTTCTTTATTGCATCTGAAAGCTTTTTTATCTGCTTAAGATTAAAAAAATATTCTGTGCTACTATGTTTATTTAATTTCTGAAATTTACTATCATCTATATTCTTAGGTAAATAGCTAGATATTTTTTTTATATTTTGGCCAAAAACACTATTTTTTGTACTAGATAAAATCTTTGGCGCAAAACTTTCTTGTAAAATTATATCTAATATTTTATTCAAACTACCATAGCTATGTTGCATAATTTGCTTGCACACATTTATTGCTTTTTGGGATATGGCGATATTTCCCTTTTCTCGACTTCCATCAAAATATTCTGTTTCATTATAAACTGACTCCATCATATTTGGACGCTCTATTACGCCAGGAGACATTGGTTTTGGAAATAAAACTAAATTTTTCTTTAGTGATTTGATAATATTTTGTGCAGTTTCAGAAATATTAGGATTTTGATCCAACAATGACTGTAACTCATTCATTAAATGAATTGGCTGCTTATGACTTTCTGTTTGACTAATCACTAAACAAATACTCTTACTAATTGCAGTATTATTTTCAAAAATTTTACAAAATTGCTCTACTATTTCTACAAAACTTGTTCCCCTATCTTGTGTAATTGAAGATTCAGAAGCAACCAATACAAATTTAAGTTTTGTATGTTGATTAAATAATTTCTTTATATAAAAACTATTAGCAATTTCTTGTATCACATCAGTATCATTAAAACCAGGGCAATCCCAAACCACTATTTTTTTACCGTTAATTTCAGCGCTGCACTTATTCGGTATTGTAGTTTCAGATTGTTTATTATGCCCAATTTTTATGCCGTCTTTAGGTTGCTTGGCATCAATCAGCATTCTGCCTGTTTGATCATCGATAATTGCCTGCAACTCAAATCCATTCAATAAATGCGATAATGTAGTTTTACCAGAACCCGTCTTACCGACCACAAGCATTGCTTCATCTTCGTTGCCTATGAATTGATCATCACCTTTTAATATTAACTGAAATATTTTTGTTAAATATATATTTTCATCAACTTGATAATCCTTGCAACCATTAAAGAATTTAAATATTTTTATTGCTTTTTCTGTATATGAATATCCTTTTTTTTCTAAAAAAGCAGCTAGCTTAGATTTATTAATTTTTATATCCAATGATTCTAGTTTTTTACTTTGATATGGCAAGACATTGGATTGATTTAAATAAAAATTATGCAATATATAATTATTTATCAGCTGTTCATATTTATGATGATCACCATTTTCATAATGTTCTAGTATTTTATTTTCATATAATGAATTATTTATTATATTTGCAACGTCTTTATCTAATTTGTTATCTTTTAATTTAAACCAAGTTAAACTTTTATTTTTTTCAACTGCATCTTTTATAATTAAGCTCGAAGGTTTTGTAATATTATTATTTTCTAAATTAATAGATTTGATCTTCTGATTAACTGCAATAAATTCTGATACTATCTTTGCCCCCTTATCTCCAATATTATTTTTACCAAAATCAATTTTTTTTGTATCCTGTAATGTTCTATTTACTGTCTCTAATATGGCTTTTAAACCTACTTTTGTTATATTATTATTAAATAAATTAATGGTATTTAACTTAATATTTGATTCTAATATTTGTACTATCAAATTACAGGTATTGTCATTTATTTTGCTACCCTCTATAGTCAATGTTTCTAATTTTTTATATCTCACTAAATTCATTGCCAAGTTATTAAAATTTTTGTTTATAGTCGTATTGTTTACAGCAAAAGGAGGGAACATGTTATTTAAAGAATTTTCTCTTGTAGGTATATTAATTAACTCAAGTGATTTTAATTTAATATTATTATAATTTCTGTTTAAACAATTTGATAAATTAAATATTGCATTATTGTTTACAGCATATGATTGATTATTTCC
This sequence comes from Alphaproteobacteria bacterium, assembly GCA_020627625.1. Classification (GTDB taxonomy): domain Bacteria; phylum Pseudomonadota; class Alphaproteobacteria; order Rickettsiales; family Rickettsiaceae; genus Megaera_A. Next base: position 2,806 of record JAHDGL010000070.1, read on the forward strand.
TATAATTTTAATTTCCTCAATGTTATTAAGTCTATTAAGTAACATATTATTATCAATCACAAGACTTTTTAAATTTGTAAAACGATTAATTAAGTTATCTAAATTATTACTATAATTGCTACTAAAATTATTACCACTAATGTTTAAATACTTTATTGTTTGCTGACTGTAAATACGTCCAAAATGCATGTTTTGATTTTGTATGTATGCAACCATTTGATTAATGCCATTATATGTCAACTTATTATTGCTTAAATCTATATATTCCAAAAATTGCTGAGTACGCGATACATATTGACCAACTATATGCATGTAATGATCTTGCAAGTCTTTGTCTGAAAGATCTAATTTTTTACTTTTATTTTGCTCTAATTTTACTAAAAAGTCTCTTAATTCTTGTTCTATCATAATTTTTCTCTTTTTTTTATTAAAAATATTTTCTATTTATTAATTATTCATGTGCCGCTGAAACCTC
>JAHDGL010000014.1 GCA_020627625.1 Alphaproteobacteria bacterium
CAATCGAGACTATGATTTTAGGATGCTGTGCAATTTTTGTTGCTTGCTTCGCCCTTGAGAATACATTAACTTTATTGTTCTTCTTTAATGGATTTTGATTTGCTACCAACCAGATAACATAATCAAATTGATAGAAGTTTAATGCTTCCTTAGAAATCATAAAATGTCCAATATGAGCCGGATTAAATGTTCCTCCAAGTACCCCAACACGTAAATTTGCACTACGCATTCTAGTTAAAGCTTGTAAATTATTAATATCTTGTGTAAAATTCATGTGATAAATTATAACAAATTAATTGATAACAGGCACCTGTACTAATGGCCATTTCAGAATTAGAATTAAAAAATATTTTACAACAAAATTTCCCAGATGCAAAAATAATTATTACAGATCTTGTCGGCGACCAAAATCATTATAATCTTGAAATTACTTCAAAAGCTTTTGCAGGGCTAACACTCATTAATCAACATAAATTAGTAAAAAAAGCTTTATCTGATGTATTAAAAAAAGAATTACATGCAATAAGCATAAAAACAAAAGTAAGTTCTTCAAATTAGCATTAGCCTAATCTAAACCGTGGTAATAACATTTCTCATTTTTAATAATAATACTCTAAAACCGATTCTTGTTCCGTATAATCACATTCATTAGAATTATTACAATCATCATAAAAAAACAAATCTTGTAAATCGTACGAGTGTTTTATTGATTCTATATCAATAAACTGTTTTAAATTTACTTGCCTTAAATCAAAGGGGCTAATATCTTTATTATTTAATATAAAATTCCCTTCAGAAAATATTCTTTTATATTCTAACAATGAATATAAATTATCAGAATTATTATCTTGTTCAATATCGTGGACGACGCTAGAATTTGAACAATTTTTTACAGTTGGAATAACAATATTAGATATATCTTCAATATAAATTTTTAAATCAAATTCTTTAGAAATATTTGTAAAAATAGGTTTATTTAATTCGATAGATATTTCAGATGATTCAACAAACACATCCGATAGAGTTTTAGTTAAACAAGGTTGTATTTGTTGAAATGCTAAAAAATACTTTTTATGCGATGAATTAATTACTACCCCCGAATTTTGACAATTAAAGTCAACTAATAATTTCTCTCCTTTGTTTTTTTCTATTTCGAATTTATCACCTTCAAAATTGATCAATATTTTTGATCTATCATAAATATCAGTATCATAACTATAAATTGATGTATTTGGAAATTTTATAGAAAAAAATTCTTCAAAATTAGAAAATGTAATTCTAATTTTTGCTCTAAAAAAACGAATATTATAATTTTCTGGCAAGTTGTCTATTAAAAATTTCATGCTTTGTGCTTTATTTAATTGTTAATTTAAGTATTTTTGTTTTACTTTAATATTACACTATTAATCAATCTAGAATAAGAAACTTCTATAAGTTAGAATAAGAAACTTCTACACCCATTACCTTATAACGCGAATTTAGGATAAGCAAAATTGCATATTTACGTATAGATTAACACTTTGTTAGCAAAAAATAACCCCAAAAATACTCAAATATCTACGGATATTCTCCGTTTTTTGAGAACATTTTGTACTAAAAATTGCCTAATCTATACAAAAATCTGCTAAATTTCTTATCCTAAATTCGCATTTAGAAACATATTTATAGTAAATTACAAAATATTAGAATATATTATATCTTACGACTTTTATATTTCAAATTTATTAATTTAATATGGCAATTTACACTGCATTTAGAGTTTTCAAGAGACCTTTTGGCCCTTGATCCAGACTTTCTCTCTAATCCTAAAATTTTTAGTAGTTTTTTAGATTCTGAGTGTAAATATTTCACTCTTACTTTAGCGATACCTTTCTTTTTCATTCCAAGTATAGTCGCAGCACGTTCAGATAAATCAATTTCACGATTTTTAGCATATGGACCACGATCATTCACTAAAACAATAATTGATCTATTATTCTCCAAATTTTTTACCTTAACTAGAGATGGTAGTTGCAATGTTCGGTGCGCAGCAGTTAACATATTTTTGTTATATATATCTCCATTTGCAGTCTTTCTGCCATGAAACCCATAACGCCCACCATACCAAGAAGCAATTCCTACTTTATTATATCTAGTAACTTCTTTTGGGTAATATGTTTTATTTTTGATTTTATATTTTTTGCCTATTTTATAATGGCCTTTATAACGAATATTCTTGGGATCTTGTCTTGAAAGTATTTCATATGCTCTGTTACTAAATGTATCAGTTCCTTGACAGGCAGATAATAAAAAACTTGATACTAGTAAAGCTAATAAGCTATGAAACATTCCATGATTATCAAACATATTACAAAAAGATATTATATAGTGGATATAAATTGAATTTTATATGTTGAATTTTATATATAGTAAAAATAATTGAATTAGCCTATATTTCTAATTTTACCAATCACTATCTATACCTTCGTCAAGGTTTAAATCATCAAGGTTTAAATCATCAATATCTTGATCAATGATAAAATCCTTTTTGGCATTAAGTTTTTTATTAGCTATATCATTCTGATTACCCTCCTGCACAGTAACATGACTTACTACTTTTGATACACCGCTAAGATTCGATGCAATATTAGCAACTTTTTCAAGTTCTTGACTAGATCTGGCTATACCAAATAAATACACTATATTATTATGAGTAATCACAGTATAATTTATAAATTTAATATCTCTATTCATAAATATCTTTGACCTTAAATGGCTAGTAATCATAGTATCTTTGGTGTATTGGAATAAATTAAAATTATTACTATCCTTATCAACTTTCAGCTCGTTAATTACCTTGTTAACCCCTTCTTGCTCCCAAGCTATTTTTACTGCGTTAATAGAATCTTCTTCATTATTAACCACACCAGTAAATAATACCCTACCTTGAATAACTTCTATTTTTATTTTTACATATAAATTACGAAAATTCTTTTTCATAAGAGCTGCTTTTATTGCTGTTGATATTCTTACATCTGTAATTGCATCACCAACAGGACGTTCTTTTGCTATTTCTACCATAGTTCCCGCAGCTCCTACAAACATTGTTTGTAAACAACCTGATAGCATTGTAGATGTAAATAAAAGTAAAAATATTTTTATAATTTTGTTTTTTAGCATTGTTTTTTATTTAAATATAACTAAATTAAAGCCTTATGATTTGATCAAAATAATTTTCATCAAATATCCACAATAATTGTACAAAATATATAACCTACTTGCAATATATATAGTAATATATATTGAATTTAATTGACAATTAGTAAACAAAGATGGTAAAGTTTTTGAATTTTTTAATCCAAACTATCATTTTTTAAACTATCATTTTTTATAAATGCATTATGTATAATAAATTAAACAAACCTATATTACTTTGGTCATTAACAAACTTATTTTTTGCCTTTCAATTTATTCTTAGGCTCTCGGCGGGTATTTTAAGAGAAGATATAATGCAAAGATTTAATATTGATGCTGCAAGCTTTGGCACTTTAGCTGGCTATTATTACTTAGGATATGCAGGTGCACAACTGCCCTTAGGGATCATGCTCGATCGATTAAGTTTCCGCTTTGTTACATCTTGCTCAATCGCAGCTTCCGCAATAGGTACTATGCTATTTGTTACTACAGATAATTGGGATATTTTGTTATTTGCACGTTTTTTAATTGGCGTAGGAAGCGGCGTAGCTTTTCTTTCGATTACAAAAGTTATAAAAACTTATTTTGACGAGAAAAACCATTCTATGCTTATTGGATTATCTTTTTCGTTTGGGTTAACTGGCGCTGTGTTTGGATCCACCCCAATGAAATTAATGTTTGAAAATTTTGGCTATGATTACACTTTTAATATACTAGCAATAATTGGTTTTTTTCTTGCCTTTATGATGTTGATATTTGGCAAGTTAAAAAATAAGGAATCTCATGATTCTGTAAGTGAAATTATTAAATCTATATTCAATTTAATGCTAAACCCAACAGTAATCTTAATTGGTATCTCAGGTGGATTAATGGTTGGTGCTTTAGAAGGATTTGCTGATGTTTGGGCAATCGCATTCTTCAATCAAATTTTTGGAATGAGTGCAACAGATAGTACAACAATTACATCATTTGTTTTTATTGGAATGCTATTTGGAGGGCCAATCTTAGCATTATTATCTAATGTTTTAAAATCTGCTAATTTTACAATATTCTTAACTGGTATATTGACCATATTAGTATTTCTAATATTATTTCATATGCCCCCTTTATCGCTTTATATGAGCGCGATATTGATGTTTTTCTTGGGCATTTTATGTTGTTATCAAGTTCTTGTATTTACAGTTGTTAGTAACCAAGTACAAGCATCTTCTGCTAGTTTAGCTATTGCAATTACGCAATGTATAAATATGTCTTTCGGGCATTTTTTTCATACTAAAATTGGTGATTTATTTCAATCAAACTGGAATGGATCTGTTAATGCAAATGGTAATGCTATTTATAGCGCTGAGAATTTTATTCATTCTTTGTCTATAATACCAGTCTGTTGTTTTATTGGTATGTTGGGATTTGCATTTTTAGCTATAAAGAACAGGAAACTAAAATAATTTATACCAATTCCCATTTCAAATTATATATTAGCATTTTGCGCCGATTCGTCTGTACTCACCTATCTATTACGCTACGCAGCCTCACGTTTGAAATGCAAACCTCTAATTCAAAATGAGAAAATGGTACTAACCTCCTGTTCTAAATTTTGTTCTTACAATAAACCAATCATTTATAAAAAAAATATCTATTGTCAAATTTCTTCATCATGATTTAGAATATGTTCTTCTCCTAAAAGTTGGCTTTCCAATGTATAAGGAATATTTTCTGTCCCCAGTTCAAAATTTAAGTCTTGTTTATAATAATATGATTCTAATATAATTTGTAATTTATTTTCATTTTCTAAACATTTTGTGTTTAACTCTATACCATGATCTTCAATAGTCTTAATAACTTTAGAAGCCAAAATGATCCTATTTTTATTTGCCACACCTTCTGAGCCATTTAATTCTAAACCATTAAGATAAGTATCAATAATTGTATGATTCTTAGACTCATGCCTAGATATATCAAATTCCTTACGGCTTAACAAAAATTTTAATATATCAAAACATTCTTCGTGATTCTCTATTTTAAAATTATCAGAATAAAAATTTGTATAAAATAGATCGTGTAAGATAATTTTAAATATAGTAAAATGTGCCTCTTCAGCATTATCCAAATAAGCAATATCATAACATTGATTAATATCTGCACCTTGTTCTACTAGCAACTTTACAACTTCTAAATTTTTTGAAAATAATGCAATTGTTAGTGGAAAATACCCTACTTTTGTGTCTTTTAAACTATTTGCAGTAACTGTTGTCATTGCTTCGTTAACAAGTAAAGGATTTTTTAACAAAATATCTTTAATATCTTGTAAATTACCTTCATTTATTGATAAAAACAAATGTTTTTGTAAACCTTTGGTGCTCATAATAATAAACCTATTCAAATTTTAATTGAAAATTTGATTTTGTAATATCTAATATGGCAAATGTCAATATAAAAAATACTCTATTATTATTTGGGCAATGTCATATTATTATTTCTTTTTGCTTCCTCTCTTTGCTCTTTTAGTAGTTGAACATGACTTATTTTGTTTTTTTGTTTTTTGCTTTTTATGGTATCAGTAAATTTTTTCTTTTTTATTACTTCTTGCCTAGGAGGGTTATTAACGAATTTTATCTCTGGTTCTTTTATTTTTTTGATTATATTATTTATCTTGATCCTGACTTCTTTATCTTTTGTACGCAATTTACAAAATTCAAGAATTTGATTAACAAGTCGGTTAATTTTTTGTATTATACCGTTAGGCTCTTTTTTGTATTGATTGTATATTTCTTTTAAATTGTTTTTAATTACTTGATCTTTCTGCTTTAATATTTCTTCTTTTGTTCCAGTACGTTTAATATATGTTTTTAAAACTTCACTAGTATCTTGATAAAACTTGTTAAAGTCACTAGAACTTTGTAGCAATGAATATATTTCTTTGGATAAAGCTGTGGAATTAAATTCATCCTGTGTTGGTTTTTTATTCTCCTCTTTTGTTAAAACTAATTCTTCTAAATATTTATTCTGGATCTTTTTTATGCATCCAGTTTTTTCAAGTAAGTTAAAAAGATATTCTGGGTGCAAATTATTAAAATTCTCATTTTTTGATATAGGTTCTTTTAGTATATTTTGTTGTTTTGTTATTAATTCAAATGATTTAAGGTCAAAAGAAGTTAATTTATTAAGTTGATCTATAACAGAAACAATAGACTTAGCTGCAAACTCAGAACTTATCATCATTTTTTTATCTGGTTCAGCATTAACCATTTTTTCTGACAATTCTTTAAAGTCATTTTCTGAAAAGAATTGTTGGTGGTCTTCTAATATTGTTTGAGGAGTTAAATGATAATTATCAAAAACTTTATTATTCTCTTTATTATTTTGTTGTTCGGGTTTTATTCCATTTATCTTTGTATCTAGAGTAGATATTTCATTTTGTATTCTCATCTTGTAGTCTTTCAGTGCTTGTATTCTCATATTGTACTCTTTAGGTACTGAATAGTTGTCTTTATTATTTAAAGTATTTTTTAACTTTTCTGATAAATGATCGTGCAGTATACGTTTTGATTTTAATTCCTTAAGTGTTGAATTATATAATGCATGTGTTTTTGATAATTTACTTTCTAAATTATCATAAAAATTAATATGTAATCTATTGCTTAGTTGTTCATAACGAGCTTTCATTACATTTTGCCAAGTTTCTTTTATTCTATTTCCATTTTTATCTAATAATACATTCCAATTCTTATCTTTTTTGTATCCGTAATCTATTTTTTCTAGGTTTTTTATTTGTTTTTTATCAACTAGCTTTGTTGGATCGACACGAAATATATTTGATTCTAGAATTTCTTCTAGGTATAAAATTTTAGATTGTTGATTATTCCAAATATTAGATATTTTTATCCTTGTTTGTTCTGTGTTGTCTTTACTAATAAATATTATTCCTGCAAAGTTATAGCCTGATGGGGTGGGGTTTTGAGATTTGTTTTTATAACTAGGATGAATATGATTATTTTTTAAAACAAAAGATTTTGGATTTAGTGAAATTACTAAATCTCCTGATTTATAGCGTTGTGACTTGAGACATTCTTTTTGTAATTCTGATAATTGATCTTTAGCCTTTTCTATATTTGCAAATAATTTATTAAATTCGCTATTACTGCATTTCTGATTGATTTCTTTAATTACTTCATCATAGTAATCCTTGATATATTCTAATCTAAGAATTTCATTAATTTCGGATAGTGTTAGTTTTTCATAATCATTTAATTTTATTTTGTTCTGTTGCAGTTCTATGGCTGTATCTACTTTAGTTAGAGCAGCTTTTGCTTCATTATATCTTTTAGTTTTTTCTGTAAAGTAATATAAAAATTCAATATGCTTATCATTTAAATCATAATTTTTTAGGTGAGCATTGATTGCCATATTTCCTAGATTATTTATGAGCAACTCTGATAATTTGTTGTAATCAGTATTTTGTTTGTTTTCAAATACTGATTTGCTTAATTGTATTAATTCTTTGAAGTCGTCTAAAGTCTGTATTTGTTTGTACATAAGAATATAATCACATTGTATTAATAAAGCATTACACTATTAATATAATAACATTAAATTAGATTATTTTCATTAAAATATAAAAAAACATATGGATAGATAGAGCTAATTAAGTGTCTTTCATGTTTTGTTTAAATCAAACCTATTTTAACAACTGCAGTTAAACTTTTGGTATAGAAAAAGTTTTATGTGATTTTATAGATCAAACAATATTATTTTCAACTTATCTCTTATTATTTGATTATAAAAGAATCTGCTAAATTTCTTATCCTAAACTCGTGTTTATAAGCTATTGTTATTTACCTACTTCTCAAAATAACTAATTTTTAACCATCTCAACCCTTAGTAATTAAATAAAAATTCAGTATATTTAATTTATAAGAAATTCTATTTTCTAAGTACTGTACTTTATCTACCTAAGATTGTACTTTTTAATAGAGCTTTGAATATATTAATATTAAAGTTTTCTTATAAATTTATTTAGATAACATAATGTGGAGTTATATATGAGTATATGTGGAGTAATAAAATTTCAAGCCCCATTTGAAAGATTAAAAGAATATGATTATTCGCCAGAAATTCGTTTGCATAAAGCTATATTAACTCAAGCGATTATAGATGCTTCGAATATTATTCCTACTAAGGAAGCAAAAAGATTTGAGTTAGAAGCTAAAATATGGATTTTTGGCAATTCTAGAGATTTTCAGGAAGTTTGCCAATCAGCTGAAATTGAACCAGAATTTATGATTCAAATCGCACGAGAGGCAATAAAATTAAATTCTAGGAAAATTCTATAAATTTTTCTATCCTTATGTTTTTCGAAGCGCTATACTTAAAGATATAGTAAATAAAGCTGAACTACTATATGTTTTAACCTAAGTTTAGGTTTATCTTGTTAAATTAGCGATTATATAATGGAGAAGTTTATGAAAGTAGAAATTTCTGGTCAACAAATTTCAATAGGCGCATCTTTGCAAAAATATGTAGAAGAAAGATGCAATTCTGTAGTGAGTAAATATTTTGAAAACGCACCCAGTGCTCATGTGCATTTTTCCAAGCAAGGACACAATTTTATTTGTGATATCATAGTTAATGACGGCACAGGTCGTCATATGGTAATCAAAAGCAACGCTTCATCTGATGAGGTTTATCACGCTTGTGATATAGCCCTTGGTAAGATAGAAAAGCAAATGCGTAGATATAAATCGAAATTAAGAAGCCGTAATAAACAAATGAAGGTTTCGGAAATCACTCAAGATGCAGTAAAATATGTAATTTCTTCATCGGCTCAAACAGAAGAAAACGAAGTTGATGTAAATAATCCAGTAATAGTAGCGGAATCGCCAACAAATATATTGCCCTTAACAGTTGGTGAGGCCGTTATGAGAATGGATTTACAAAACTTACCTGCTCTTATGTTTGAAAATGCAAAAACAGGTAGAATAAATATAGTATATTATCGCAAAGACGGTAATATTTCTTGGGTTGACTCTAGGTAATCCTAGATAATAGCTAAAAGCAACCTAAGCAATTAGGTAATAATTTAGGTTACTTAGTCAAATTTAAAATTTCTTTTGATATAAAATATTTTCAGGTATAAAAAAACTTATGTATAAACATATTTCACTAATTCTCACTAAATCAATAATAACATTTTTTTTAATTTCTACTTATATAGCTATGGCAGCTCAAGATAAAGATATCAATCAATCAGAAAAACAATCCTTAGCAATTTATGATGCTTGGGCACGAAAATCTCTTTCATCAAATAGTAATTCTGCAGCTTATATGAAAATTAATAATCCAACAAACAGATCCATTACAATAGTTGGCGCTTCAGCTTCAAAGATCGCTAACAATGTTGAATTACACAAAAGTTTTGTTGACGATAAAGGTATCAGCAGGATGACATCTATTGATAAAATAGTTGTGCCTGCTCAGAGTGAAATTGAACTAAAACCAGGTGGTATACATATTATGCTATTTGATTTAAAAAATAGATTGATAACAGGAAATCAATTTACTATAAATGTCAAAACAGAGGAGGGAAAAATAATATCCTTTGAGTCTATTGTTAAATAATTACTATTGATAATAAAAAAAACTTATCGTATTTTCTGTATAAACGTGAATTTACCATATACAACATCTTTTATCCTAAAATCACGTTATAAGTTAATTCATTTAGGAGGATTTTATAATGAACTATTTAGAAAAATTACACAAAACACTTGATGAATATCATTTGTTAAAGCACCCATTTTACCAAGCTTGGAATAATGGAGAGTTATCTATTGAAACACTAAAAACTTATGCAAAAGAATATTACGGTCATGTGGCAGCATTTCCAAGATACATTAGTGCTATTCATTCTTTATGTCCAAAAATTGAAGATAGACAAGTGTTGCTCGATAATCTTTGCGATGAAGAGCAAGGTGAGGAAAATCACCCAGAATTATGGTTAAAATTTGCTGAAGGACTTGGCTGCACCAGAGAGGAGTGCAAAACTCAGGATTTAGATTCAACAAAAAAATTAGTACAAGAATATTTTGATATTACTAGAAGTAGCTACGCTAGCGGTCTGGGTGTTCTTTATGCATATGAAAGACAAACACCATCTGTTGCAAAATCTAAGATTGATGGTTTGCAAAAATTTTACAATATCTCAGACAAAAATACTTTGAAATTTTTTGAAGTACATATGGAGGCTGATGAATGGCATACAGAAGAATGTGCTGAGTTATTAAAGAAAATGACAAAAGAGGAACAAGAATTAGCATATGAAGGCGCTGTCCATGGTGCTAAATTATTATGGGGTTTTCTTGACGAAATGCAACAAATCCATCTTAATTCCATAGCGAGCGCTTAAGATCTATCAAATAGCGCTAAACCTTATTTTTTTAACTGCTCGTTACTTTTTTTTCTTTGAGAGAATTTAATCGCCCTACTTATATTAAGGGCGATGAATTTATACCATTTCTTTTATTAGCCATAATATTGTATAATAAATCTCAATGACACTGGAGAAAAAGTATCTTATAAAGTGAATTAAGGATAAGAAGATTTGCATATTATTTACCTAAAATATCTATTTTGAAGCAAAAAACAACCTAAAAATGCTCACCTATCTATGGCTACGCCCCGCTTTAATTCGCGTTATAAACGCGAGTTTAGGATAAACAAAATTGCATATTTACGTTTAGATTGACACTTTCTAGCAAAAAACAACCCCAAAAATACTCAAATATCTACGGATATTCTCCGTTTTTTGAGAACATTTTTTATTAAAAATTGCCTAATCTATACAAAAATCTGCTAAATTCCTTATCCTAAATTCACGTTATAAAAGTCATTGCAACGTAATGTATTGTTTTTTACTATAATCACTCAAAAGGTTGTGATTCACTATAGTAGATAACCGTCAATAATTATGAATTTATCACCTTCAGAAATAGTGTGGTTAATATTTTCAGAATTTTCAGGGTAAAAATTTTCATTATTCATCGAATAATTGAGATATTTTATCCATAGCTACCGTATTTTGATATGCTTCATAAGCTGTTTTTATAAAGCTATTCTCACTTAAGAAATAGTCATAATCAATATACTCTTCTAATTTTGGTCCATTCTTTAAAATCATTATAGCTAAATCTAAATCATCTTGATCTGTTTTATAGATATTGCTAGATAAAGCTAAACGACTAAGAGCAGTATCTTCTATATCAGAGAAAATTGTAATTCCATTTTGAATTAAGAGTTTTGCTATGTAATTAGTTGCAGAAGATAAATATTTACAGGCCATGTGCAAAGCATTACTACCGGTAGTTACTTTTTTGTTTATATCAATATTATTTTTAATTAGAATTTCTACTGCATAAAAATTTTCTGAACAAACAGCGTAATGTAATGCTGTATAACCTGAATCGTCAGCAATATTTATATGATATTGTACATTATGCATATTATTTAGAAACTTAGTTAAGTCATCTCCATCACCAGATAATATTACATTTATTAACCTATTAAATTCAATTGTTGTGTTATTTAAATTATTAATCAGACTAAGATCATTATGGTTTTGAAGCTTTAATTCTTCTTCTTTAAATAATGCGACTACTAAATAAGCTTCTGCTTCTACTGCAAGGTCAAGCGGTGTTTTTCCTGCGTTGTTTTTGATATTTACAATATTAGGTTCTTTACTTAGTAAATATTCATATATTTTTAAATATTCTTCTGCATCATCTGAATTATTTAATGAACTATGAATAGCCGTGTTTCCATTTTGATCTTTCATATAAGCAAGCCAAGGATAAATTGACAAATAATTATGAACCATTCTTGTATCAATTTGATGAACAGCTTCAAAGAATCCTTCAATTAATTGATTAGATTGTAATAGGTGATTGTTTGGATTATAAAATGATAGATGACTATCTGTAGTTTGTTTATTGCTCATTTGTGATTTTATTTAAGATTAAAAATAATTTTAACGCATATTTAATGCATTTGACCTATGGTTATTAATAGAGGTCACTTTTAATCTATTATGTTCGTTTGTGCAACTATTATATTTAGAAATATAGTAAAAATCTACAAAATTTTAGTAAGAATCTACAAAGTTTAACGCATATTTACTATGATAAATTAATTAAAATTAAATTTTTATTAGTTTAGTATTTAATTTAAAAACTTTATCCATTTTTGATGCTAATTCAAGATTATGCGATACCATGACAATTGCAGTACCAAATTTTTTGGCGTATTCTGTAAATATTGCAAATATCTCAGATGCTGTACTCGGATCAAGATTGCCGGTTGGTTCGTCAGCTAAGACAATTTTAGGGTTATTAATTAAAGCTCTGGCAATAGCAACCCTCTGTTGTTCGCCCCCAGATAATTCCCCTGGAACATTAAATAAACGCTTGCCTAATCCAAGTTGCTTTAATAATTCTGCAGATTTATCCATTGCGTTTGTTTTTTTTATTCCTTTGATGAAGAGTGGCATCGCAGCATTTTCTTGCGCTGTAAAGTCACTTAGTAAATGATGGTGTTGGTAAATAAAGCCCATATGTTTAAGCCTTATTTTATTAGATTGGTTTAAATATAATTCCTTATCAGAATAAATATCAGGCATTTTGATTGAACCGCTATCTGGAGAATCTAACAATCCAGCGATATGTAGTAAGGTTGATTTACCGCTACCAGAAGCGCCAATAATCGCTACTGTTTCTCCGGATTTGATTTTTAGATTAACATCTTGTAATACTTCAACAACGGACCGCCCCTGTTTATAATCTTTACAAATATTTTTTAATTCTAGTACGGTTTGATTATTCATAACGCATAGCTTCAATTGGGTTTAGAGAGGAGGCTTTGTAAGCAGGATATATTGTTGCTAAAAATGAAATCACAAGAGCTAACGAGGAAATGATTATAACGTCACTGATTCTAACAACTGAAGGTAAATTGTATAAGAAATAGATAGCTGGGTCAAATAACTTTGTTCCAGAAATTTTTTCTAAAAATAATCTGATATTTTCTATGTTATGAGAAAATAATAATCCAAATATTACTCCAAGCGCAGTTCCGATAGTTCCTATCAACATTCCATTAATAATAAAAACAGACATTATTTGCTTTCTGGAAGCTCCAATAGTTCTCAATATAGCAATATCTTTAGTTTTATCTTTAACCGTCATAAATAAGCTAGAAATAATATTAAATGCAGCAACAATCATAATTAAAGACAAAATAAAAAACATAGCTGTGCGTTCTACTTCTAAAGCTGTTAGAAATTGCTTATTATCCTGACTCCAGCTATTAACTTTTAAACCAAATCCTAATTCGTCCTGCAATGTTTTTGCATAAGAATTTACTAACTCATTATCATCAATTTTTATCTCTATTAGATTAATTCCACCGCCTAATGAAAGAAATTTCTGAGCGGCTGCAATTGGCATTAGCATTGTAGCTGCGTCATAATCATATAATCCACTATTAAATACAGCCGCAACATTAAAATTCTTTGCACGTGGCATACTGCCAAAAGCTGTTGGTAATAAGTTTGGTGCAATTAATTTAACTGTAGATCCAGCATAAATACCTAAATTTCTTGCAAGTTCAGAGCCAACTGCAATTACGCTATTTCCATAATATTCCGAAAAATTTCCATCTAATACGTTATTCAGTATTTCGCCTTTATGTTTTAAATCTGCCACATCAATTCCTTTAATTAGAACCCCACTATTTGAACGTTCGCCTATTGCTAGGGCCTGACCGGTTACAACAGGTGTTATTTGGGTAATAAATTTGTGTTTGGAGATTGTTTCGTTAATAGAATTATAATCTTGTATTATTTTATTTTTCGGTAATATATTCAAATCACCATTAAGGCCAATAATATTATTTGTTAGTTCAATATGAAATCCATTCATAACAGACATTACAATTATTAAGGCCGCAACCCCTATAGCGATGCCAGCAAGTGATATTCCTGAAATAATTGATACAAATTTCTCATTTTTTTTTGCACTAAAATAGCGTAAAGATAATATAGAAACACAGTTATTATGCATAGTAAATATTTAATTGTTATACAGTATTAGAGATTTGGTTATTATATCTTGGTAAAAATTTATTTATTATGTATATAAATTCAAACTATTTATTATTTCTGTGACAACATTTTCAGGAGAATAATCTTCTATTTCACTTGATTTTCTATGTTTTAATTCAACAAGGCCATTCTTTGCTTTCTTCGGGCCAACAATAATTTGCCAAGGAGAGCCAATTAAATCTGCTGTTGCAAATTTTGCACCGGCGCTTTCATTTCTATCATCATAAATTACGTCAATTCCTCTAGATTGTAGTTGTGCATATATATTATTAGCGATTTGAGTACTTGCTAAATCTTTTAAATTCAAATTAATTATAGAAGCTTTAAATGGCGCAACTTGTATTGGCCAAATGATGCCTTTATCATCATGGCTAACTTCAATAATTGCTGCAACTAATCTTGAAACACCTATTCCGTAAGATCCCATTTGTAGAGGGGTAGGTTTGCCTTGATTATTATTTACAGTTGCTTTCATTTTCGCTGAGTATTTATCAGCAAAATTAAAGATATGTCCTACTTCTATACCTCTTTTTACTGCTAATGATTTCTTATCAATAGGGCAGTTTGCATCATTGTGCTTTTCTTCGGTTGCTGCATATAATGATTTAATCTGATCAATATCATTCATTAAATCTTCGCCCAATAATTCAAATTTTTTATCATAATATAGCAAACTCTCACCATTATCCGCAAGCACATGAAATTCATGGCTTAGATCGCCACCAATTTCTCCAGGATCTGCTGCAAGCGGAATCACATTTAATCCCAGTTTTTTAAAAATACGTATGTAAGTTGCAAATATTGCATTATATGTTTCAATAGCACTTTCTTTGTCCATATCAAAAGAATAGGCATCTTTCATTAAAAATTCACGCCCACGCATTACGCCAAAACGAGGTCTGATTTCATCGCGAAATTTCCATTGTATTTGATATAAAACTTTCGGCAGGTCCCGATAAGATGTGAATGCGTTTCTAACAATATCTGTAATTGTTTCTTCATTTGTCGGTCCAAAAAGTAAATCATGATCATGACGATCCTTGAAGCGTAACATCTCTTTGCCATAAATGTCCAAACGTCCAGATTCGCGCCATAAATCGCCATCTTGTACGCAAGGCATTAATATCTCTATAAACCCGGATGCGTTCATGTTATGTCGGATAATATTTTCGATATTCTTTAATACTTTTAAGCCAAGTGGTAACCAATTATAAATTCCTGCGGATGATTGTTTAATCATGCCACTTTTTAGCATCAGAGAATGTGATGCAATTTGTGCTTCTGAAGGTTGTTCTTTTAAAAGCGGTAGAAAATATTTTGATAATAACATGTTTTTTATTTTTTTAATTTGTTTTATAGTTCATGAATTAAAAACGCGCATGCTTCAATCCGCGTTCACTATTTCACCATTTCACTATATTGTACTATATTATATTATTGATTCCTTTTGAAGTTGAATATTGAAAATGTAGAGCTTTGCCATCAAATACTTTTGCATATGCGTGATGTAGGGCAGAAGCTGCTTCTGAAAATCCTGTTAAAATCAATTTTAATTTTCCTTCATATGTTGCAACATCACCAATTGCATAGATTCCTGGAATATTAGTTTCAAAATATGGATAATTTACTTTTATGTGGTTAGATTTTGTTTCTAATCCAAATTTACTTATAGGGCCCAAATTTTGAGATAAACCAAAAAATGGTAATAATATATTTGCATCTATAGATTTTTTTTCACCGTCTAAATTAGCAACAATAACTTCTTTTAGATTTCCATTATTACCTTTTAATTCAGATAATTGAAAATTAGTAACTAATTCTATGGATCCGTTTTTTGTTAATTCATTTATTTTTTGCATGCTAGAAGGCGCTGCTCTGAACTTTGCTCTTCTGTGAACTAAGGTCACTTTAGCAATAGAAGATAAAGAGATGGCCCAGTCCACCGCAGAATCTCCGCCACCTGCAATAACAATTTTTTTGCCAGCAAAATCAGATCGTTTGGATACTAAATAAAATATGGATTTCCCTTCGTAAGATTCGATATTTGCAAGGGGTGGTTTGTTGGGTCCGAAAGCCCCTGCGCCTGCAGCAATAATTACAATTTTTGATTGTATAATATCGCCTTTAGATGTTTTGATAATAAACTGATTATCGTTTTTTTTAAGATCAGTTACTTGCCTAGAGAGTAAATATTCTGGTGAAAATGGTTTTGCCTGAGAAGTTAAATTATCTATTAAATCTTGTGCCAAAATTGTCGGATATGCGGGTATGTCATAGATTGGTTTTTCAGGATATAGGGCGCTACATTGCCCACCAGCTATATCTAACACATCAATTATACACGAGCCCATTCCCAACATCCCTGCTTGAAATGCGCTAAAAATACCGATTGGGCCAGCTCCTATAATCGCAATATCTTTTTGCATATTTATTTAAATGTATAATTTAAGTATCAACTAAAAATACGTCAAAATATATTTTTAGTAAAGGTAAAAACGATAGAGAGGTTTCTTGGCACATTGAACGAGCATAGTTTAACGTATGTTTACCATATACATCTTGTTTACTGCATATAAGTTTAATTTCAATATTATGGTTTGTATTGCGCGCCACATTGTTAATATAAATTCAGTAATTATCGACTAATCTAACACTAGTAATACAAAAAAAGAGCAAATTGTTGTTAGTTTGCAATTATTATTAATAAATAATTAATAATTAATCTATATAATATAAATTAGGTTAACTAATTAATTAATTAGTTAACTGATTAGCTGAAAATGTGAGTTAAAAATACAATTTAAAAATAGGAGAGAAATTATGAATATCAAAAAAATAGTATCTTATTTGGAGGATAAATTTATAACCAACATAGTAAAACCAATACAAAAATGTTGTATTAATGATGATAATATACATCAAGATCAAATACCAGAATTTATTCCTAATAATTTAAAATTGATGAATCAAGACTCAGAAAGTTTTGAGAGTATAAAAATGTGCGGTAATGATAAAGTGTGCGATGATTGTTACTATCATGGTTAGAGGACTGAATAAAATAGCGCCATTTTATAACAAAGATGCGCTATTTTTAACTTATTTTACTATAGTTTTTATTAAATTGACACTACATTGTAAACATATTAAACTGACTATTTGAGATGGTTGTGTAGCTGCATTGGCATATTTTTACTGAAACTTGTATATATTTAAGTGTAGGTATAGTTAGCGCCTTAGTTAATTTAAAGACGTGAAGGCTGATGAGGAAAGTCCGGACTCCATATAGAAATAATGCTGGGTAACGCCCAGCGGGAGAAGTGTAAATTTCTCTTAGGGATAGTGCAACAGAAATTATACCGCCCTTTTTGGGTAAGGGTGAAATGGTGCGGTAAGAGCGCACCGGGCTTCTTGGTAACAAGAGTCGCGTATGTAAACCCCATTAGGAGCAAGGCCAAATAGGTGAGATTGAGCGAGTATATTGAAAATTGTAATGTTCGATATTTAGTTCCTGGCCCTCTATAGCCAGATATCAAGCGGGTAGGTTGCTTGAGGTAAATGGTAACATTTACTCTAGATAAATAGCTACAGTAACTATTTTTAGTTATACAGAATCCGGCTTATAGGCCATCTCAATTTGATTACCGAATTATAACATTATTAATTTTGTTGTAAAAAACTATGCAACTATTATATCATCACCCTGTATGCCCTTTATCAAGACAAGCTAGAATTTATTTGACGGAGTTTAATAAAGAGTTTCGTTTAGTAAAAGAAGGGTATGGTTCCAAAGAGGGTCTTTTGATAAAACTAAATCCAATCGGAGAGTTGCCCATTTTGCACCTTGATTCTATTGATTATTATTTGGTAGGAATATATTCCATTATTGAATATATGTTAGATACGCAAGAAAATTTTTACTTCATGCCTCAGGATGTAATGGATCGAGCTGAGGTTAGAAAATATATTAATTGGTTTAACAGTAAATTTTATCGCGAGGTTAGTAAAATTCTAGTTAATGAAAAAATTATTAGATTGTTGATGCATCAAGGTGCCCCAAGAAGTAATTATATAATGTTAGCAAAGTCTAATCTGTCTAAACATTTTAATTTTTTGACTAATTTATTAGAAAAAAATACTTATATAATGTCTGAGAAAATATCCTGTGCAGATATTGCAGCGGCTGCGCATATTTCAGTAATAGATTATTTGGGTGAGATTAATTGGGATAGTTGGGTAACTCTAAAAGAATGGTACTCAATAATTAAATCAAGACCAGCCTTTCAACCGATTTTGCAGGATCGTATCGCTGGATTTTTGCCATCTCGTGATTATTCTAATCTTGATTTTTAACCATTATTCTATGTTTTAAGGAAATTTTTTTATTCCAAATTTACTTAACATAAGAATATTTGACTTTATTGCTGAAAAATAGTATTTTTCGATTAGTATAATTTATTCTTTTCTTAATCCATGGTTTGGGTTATTGAATAGCTTAAAGTTATTAATAGTGAAATAAATATAAATCCAGAAAATGAGCAAAAAGCAAACATATCCATTAATGCAAAAAGCCACTGCTGTGTGGTTAATAGATAATACATCGTTAACCTTTAAACAAATAGCAGATTTTTGTGGATTGCACGAGCTTGAAATAAAAGGGATTGCAGATAACGAGGTTGCAACTGGGATAATTGGTGTTGATCCAGTAACTGCAGGTCAACTTGATAAAGAAGAGCTCCAGCGCTGTTCAAAAGATCCAAATGCAAAGCTTCAGTTGAAAGTAAGCCATGCTTATGAAGCTGTTAAAAAAACAAAAAAAAGAGCTAACTATACTCCAATTGCAAGAAGGCAGGATAAGCCAGATGCAATATATTGGTTGTTGAAAAATTTCCCAGAAATTAAAGATTCAACAATTATAAAGTTGATTGGCACCACAAAAGCTACTATTGCTGCGATTCGTGACCGTACTCATTGGAATATGTCTAATATACGCCAGCGTGACCCTGTATTGCTGGGAATATGCAGTCAGGTTAATTTGGATCGTGCTATTGAAAAAGAAAAGTTGAATCTTGAAAAAGAAGATGAGCAGCAAGAAGAATAATGGCTGAGAAAACATCTTGAAAATTAAGTTGTTAACAGGAAATTAAGTACTAAAAATCATTACTAAACATAGTGAGTACAAGAATATTTAGCTCTATAAAAAAATAATTACTAATATAGTTAAATAAAGATTAGTATATTAGTATTAAGAAAAGCAGGTGATAAGTTTGTAATGTCGAATAGAATGTTTTACGTTAATTCTGGTCCATATAAATTATCAGAAATTGTAAAAAATATTGATGGTCAGTTGGTTGAATCTGACAATTCTAGGTCTAGTGATTTAGTAATTAATTCTGTTAGATCTTTATCTGAGGCTGGGTCTTCTGATATTAGTTTTTTTAGTAATAAAAAATATGTAGCTGAATTTAGGAGCAGCAAAGCAGGAGCTTGTATTGTCCCGTTGGATTTTTCAGAGTCGAATGAATCTAATAGTGTTTTGATTAAAGTAGAAAATCCTTATTATGCTTATTCTAAAATATTAGACATGTTTTATTCTACGGCTAAGGTTTGTAATA
>JAHDGL010000015.1 GCA_020627625.1 Alphaproteobacteria bacterium
TGATTATTACAATATAAACTACTTTTTCTCCACTGTCATGATAATTTACAATAAATCTTCTTCGGGCTCAGATATCCAAGAAATTAAATTTTCCATAAGCAGGTTTGCATCATCATTACTGTTACTTAAAATAATAATTAAAGTATCACTTTTAGGTGCGTAGCCAAAAAAACTACTGAAACTATCTATGCTACCCTGATGTCCTATTAAATCGCCAAGATGGGTTGTTTCAGAGGTAGCCAAGCCTAGGTTTATAATGTCACCATCAGGGTCCATTCCATAATTTTTAAGCATTGCACTTCTAATTTCCTCTGGTGCAGATTTGAATAAATATCTTCCCCACTTAATTAAATCTCCTCTGGTTGATATAATATTTCCCCCACCTATAGCATTTGTCATATCTATAAAAACTGTGTCGTTCAAATTAGGTGCAAGATTTTTACAACAAGCAGAATCCTTTAAGCTGAAATAATTCAGTGGTACAGGACAAAAAGACAAATCTATTCCAGCAGGAACTTTTACTATCCTTTCAAAAACATTTGCCAAATTATCACCATTAATTTCTTCAATTAATTTTCCAATTAGTAAATAGTTTGAATTTGAATACAAATATTTCTTTTCAGGGTCAAAAGAAATTGATAGCAACAATTCGCTTGCACTGATTGGGTGATTTAACGCCTCAGGAATACTACACCTATCGCCATAACTATCTAAATAATCTGAAAGACCTGACCTGTGAGTTAACAGGTCTAATAAAGTTATTTTTGACGTCCAATCTTTACCAACTTTACCAATCGACTGTAGAATGGATGAGGTAGGAAATAGCGAGTCAATCTTTTGATTTAATAGCTCAGATAAAGGTACCCTAGGATATTGCTCATGAAGACTGGCAAGCAACATATAAGCAGTAATATGCTTACTAACGGAACCTATATAAAACTGAGTGTTGTCTGCTACTGATTTTGAGGATGTTTGAAAAACGGTATCTCCTCTTACAATCGCAACAGTTGAGCTTGCCTTAGAATTATGGGTTGTTTTTTCTAGGTTATACTGAAATTGTTTCATAGAATCTGATGCATATGCGCTACTGCAGAAAAGTGTGACTACAACAGCTATTATTTGATAAAATTTGTACATAAAACAACCGAATTATACTCTAATTATTAACAATAATCAATAAATTATTAATTATAAGCATAGTAATTCCTAAAATATTCAGAATTATCCACTCTATATTTTTAGCAAAAATTACTTTTCTTCACCAGAAAAAATATCATCCTTCTTCACTTCAAAGGCCCGCGCATCATAAAACAGTTCTATTCTTGTGATTTTGTTATTTTCAAAATCCATAAGTGCAGCTGCCCGGAATTTACCAATGGGTTCTGGCACAATCATATCGTATGCGAGCATAACCTGATTATTATCTACAAATTTAGATCTAATATGGATATCGACTAACATCCCGCCAAAATTCTTGGCAGCCGTTAGTACCTCTTCCTTTCCATTAATTTCTGCAAGTGGGCTAATAAGGCAAATCTCATCGCCTAAATAACTTTCCATAGTATCAAAATCTTTGGCTTGCATTGCGTCATAATAGTTAAGCGCCGCCCTTAGATTTGCTTGCGCCGCTGTATTTAGTGTTGTATTCATCTGTAACTCCGATTATAGTATAAGGACACTGATAATATAATATAAGGGCCCTTATATGTCAACACCTAAAAATATGAATGTAGAAGGCTTGCTTGGGTATCGCTTGAAGAAGACCCAACATGCACTGCGAATTAGCATGGATGAAGCTTTAAAGTCTATTGATCTGACAACGCCTGGGTATGCGGTTTTAGCGCAGCTAGAGTTGGAGAGCGGCATATCAAATGCTGAACTTGCCAGAAGATCCTTCATTACCGCGCAAACCATGCACGCCATTGTATCCAATTTAGAAAATCGTGGGCTTATAAAGAGAAAAAGCTCTAACTCGCATGGCAGGATTTTGCTACTTGAGCTTACCAGAAAGGGGCAAAAAATCGTATCATCAGCTCATGAAATCATAAGGGTTGTGGAAACACGTATGCTTTCTACAATAAAGGATGAGCATAAGGTGCAGCTAGAAAGCTTGCTGCTTGAATGCTTTAATAACCTGAATAATACAGATCAAAAGTAAAATATTCTCACTCTGAGTACCCCGCATACCACCTTCCAAAAACGAACCTAAAAATGCCAAAATTGCGAAAACCCAGTAAAATCAAGGGCTTTGGACATGCGTACCTTCACGACCGACGTTCGCATGTAACGGAGAATTGGAGAACAAAAAAAGGAGAATTTGGGGTGTTTTGGGTGATTTTGTGATTCTCTAAGTACGCATGTCTTATATTGCTATAACTTAAAGAAATCTCTTTAACGCCACTGCCTTGCCTGAGCCAGTTTTAAAATGTTTTTCTAACTCCATTGCCTTTTCTTTAGTTTCAACAGCAACATAGCTTTTTAACTTAGTAGGAAAAACCCAGCAGTTGCTGGCACTTTAGAGTCATTATGAGCCTTAATTCGCTGTTTTAGATTACTGCTAAAGCCAACATAAATATTGCCATTTGATAGTTCTAAAAAATAAACATAATGCATAATTCTACAGCCTCACTACGCTAAAGCTTCGTGAGGCACTCATAGTTCTACCTCACTTCTGGCGTGCCGCCCTAAGTTCGAAGAACGTAGGGTGGCGGACAGGGTGGGATTGACTGCGCACCATACTGGTGCTTGTCGTCTCGCTTCGCTTCTCGAACCCTGATGGATTCTCATTCACCTTTCACTTTATTTCAAAAAACTACATATGCAAGGTTCGCTTTGCTTTACCCCTTGCATATCTATTTTTTTAAAATATGGCGGACAGGGTGGGATTCGAACCCACGGTACGGTCGCCCGCACGCTGGTTTTCAAGACCAGTTCCTTAAACCACTCGGACACCTGTCCATCCGTAATTAAGGTTGATACCAGATTATTGCTATCATTTCAAGATAAAATTATTAATATCCTTGAATCTTGACTATATTTGATTTATACAATAAAAAAGTTTTTTGGTTTTTTGTAAATAATTTCATGAAAAGAAAATCATCTAGTTTCATCGCATTTGATATCGGGAGCAGTAAAATAGCTGCTGTTGTAGCGCAGAATAATATGCAAAGAGAAATACAAATATATTCTCAAACTTTGCAATATTCTGAAGGATTTAAGTCCGGTAAAATCACTAATATGGAATTGGCAGAAAATAGCATCATTAGCGCTATTTATTCCTTAGAAAAAAAATTAGATAAAAGCATTAAGGATATATCCATTTCTCTTTCAGGAGCAGGCGTAAAATCATATTACATTAATCATAAAATCAAACTCGGAAATCAACCTATATCTAAACAAGATATAAAAAAACTAATCAACCAAGCGCTCGCTGATTTTAAAGTCAAAGATCAAGAGATAATACATTATTTTCCAATAGAATTTATTATTGACTCCAATCAGAAAGTTGATAATCCAATCGATATATATGCAAGAGAATTATCATGTCAACTACATATAATCTCAGCTGATTCTCTTATGATTATGAATATTACTAGATGTCTTGCCAAATGCCATGTCGAAGTAAGTGACATTATCTTGTCAATATATGCATCTGGTATAAGCTGCCTTACATCTGATGAAAAAGATTTAGGTGCAATTATTATAGATATTGGTAGCGAAACAACGAGCTTTGCTATATTTCTTGATAATAAAATTATTTATACCGGTTATGTGCCTATCGGTAGCGCCCACATTACAACAGATGTTGCTAAATTATTCTCAATTAGTCGCGCTACTGCAGATAAATTAAAAATACTCTATGGAAGTGCAAAATTTGACTTACTGACCAAAGATAAATCTATAAGAATCGGGGATTTGGATCCAAATAATAATTTAAATTCAGATTTATCTATCAGCACCAAACAACTAGCAAAAATTATACAACCTAAAATAGAACAAATTTTTTTGGATATAAAAAAACAATGTAATCATATATCAATAGATCATTTGTTGGCGCATAGAATGGTTATTACCGGGGGAGGTGCTGCCTTGGCTGGAATTAAAAATTTAGCTGCAGAAATATTCCAAAAACAGGTTCGTATTGCAAAACCAGAAACCATCCCTGGATTCACCGAAAACTATAATCCATATGCATATTCAGCCGCTATTGGAATGATAAAATTACAGCTATTAAAATCTAAAGAGCATGAAGAGCAAGGTTGGTTCAAGAAAACATTTTCATGGCTAAAAGAAAATATTTAACAATTATCTTAATTTGGTTATTAAGTAATGTAAATGTTTTTAAAGTTCAAGCGAGTGCTTATTTACCCGAAATAGGGCAATATAAATATTCTGCAAGTGTTTCATGTCTTGATTCTAAATCACAGAAAAAACGCGATCAAAATGCTGCTTCTTTTGTAGAGATTCAAGATATCAGTGCGTATCCTAAAAACAAAATTAAACATATTATTAATAATGCAGTAGAAAAGAACAGAGGTTTAACAGAGCTAGAAATAGATGAAATAAAATTCTTAAAATCAACAATTAAAGAACTTTATGAAGAGGCAAAAACCACGGCAACTTTTATTGATGATTTTGCTTATTCTTTTGAAATAGAATATGGGATATCTAAAAATCAAAGTTTTGGTTTAAAATTTAACTACAAACAAGATAAATTTGTTGAGATTAGAAATAAATTTGCAGAAAAGGTAAAATATAGAGCTCACAATATTACTTCTTTTTATAAATATAAATTATTTCAGAATGATGAATATATTATCACATTAGAGCCAAGAATAACTTACTCCAATTACAATAAAAATTTATCTTATAATGGCGATTTAGGATTATTTATCGGCCATTCTTCGCAAGAGGAAAAATGTACGCATTTTCAGGAATTTGGTGTTGCGTTAACTAAATCATGGACTAACAAGAATCAAAAATCTCTGGGGTGTAAAATCTCGTTCGTCGAAGGAGCAAAATTTAAAAATAACCTTATGATTATTGGTTATACTGAATATCAAGTAAAGAAATCAGCAAATTTTCTGTATAATAATATGATATATGAACAAATTTCAGTTGCAAAAGATTTTTCTTTTGCTAATTTAGGTCATGGAATGGTTACAGCCCAAATCGGATATTTCTGGAAGGGTAACGTTACAAACCGTAGATATACAATTTCTGGGCCGATTTTTTCATTATGGTACAATCTGTAATTAATATTCAAAATCATTTATTACAAATTGCTAAACACGAATCGATTAATAACACGATTAATAACATATGTATTTTTAAATCATTACCAAAAGATAATTCTGCCCTTATTGAATTACTGATTAATAAATATAATACAAAATATATTGATTCGAATATTTTTAATATAAAACTACTATATTTTGATAAAATCAAAGATTATCTTAATAGAGGATACTTTATATTTGAAAATAAAGATGGACAAGAATGTTATGCAATAAACAATCTTAAATTAATAAAAGATCTGTCGCTTGATGAGCAAGATAATATTCTAGTTTATTTAATTAGAAAACAGGATTTAGTAAATATAATCGAACGTGATTTTGCAGAACAGAATACATATCAGGCAATTAATCACTTGAGTAATATTTTGCCCAATGGATCTGCAAAAAACGTAAATTATTTTCAAATATTTATGGGTTTTGCTATTAGTTTCTTTTCGGGGTTATTTTTATTCCTAAATTTATTTGCTGTTGTTAATCACTTAGTTTATTTCATACAAAATTTTCTTAAAATTATATTATTTAAATATAGTATAATAAATTCGAAAGAATCACCATTAGTAAAGATTGACGATGATTTGCCTATATATTCTGTTTTAATCCCGTTATACAGAGAAGAACTAAAAGCAAAATCAATATTACAAGCTATGGATAGAATGAACTATCCAAAACATAAATTAGATGTAAAAATTATAATAGAAGTCGACGATGTTCTAACTATGCGCGCATTGACAGTGTTAGAATTACCTTCTTATGTTCATATTATTAAAGTTCCCTCTAGCCTTCCTCGCACAAAGCCAAAAGCGCTTAATTATGCTATGACTTACGTTAAGGGTGAGTTTGTCACTATTTATGATGCCGAGGACGAGCCAGATCCAGATCAAATCTTAAAAGCCTTATACGCATTTAATAAATTACCAGAAAATTGTGCTTGCATTCAAGCAAAACTAAATTTTTATAATGCAAAAGAAAATCTCTTAACTCGCTGCTTTAGTATAGAATATAGTTTATGGTTTGAATTTTTACTAAAAGGTCTTAGCCTGCTTGACCTGCCAGTAACATTAGGTGGTACTAGTAATCATTTTAAAACTCATATTTTAAAAGAGATTGGTTATTGGGATGCTTATAATGTTACCGAAGATGCAGATCTTGGCATACGTTTATATTTAAATGGTTATAAAGTACATTTGATCAACTCGACTACTATGGAAGAAGCTCCAACCAATATTGGAACCTGGATTGCACAAAGGGCTCGTTGGATCAAAGGTTTTATTCAAACTGTTTTTGTATTTGCAAAGGCTAAGAAAGACATAACTAAGCTAAATCTTATCAGCATCTATACTGTATATATTTTTGTTGGACTATCAACTTACAGTTTTTTATGCATGCCTTGGTTATTATTAATTCTAACACTAGATATTCATTATTCTATTAATTATATATCGTTATTAAATAGTATTTTCTCTTTTTTTTACATGTACTTTATTGGTTTTTTTGCACTATCAAGACAAAATAAAGGTTTTAAGATTTTATCGTTAATTGAATCTATTACTTTAGTTTTTTGGCCTTTTTATTTTATTCTACACACTATTGCTAGCTATAGAGCAATTTGGGAAGCGTTAGTATCTCCATTTGAATGGAACAAAACTCCACATGGTAAAAATATTGATGATATTGTATAAAGTTCGGGCGAATGATTATAGTAACGCGAGTTTAGGATAAACAAAATTGCATATTTACGTTTAGATTGACACTTTTTAGCAAAAAATAACCCCAAAAATACTCAAATATCTACGGATATTCTCCGTTTTTTGAGAACATTTTTTATTAAAAATTGCCTAATCTATACAAAAATCTGCTAAATTTCTTATCCTAAATTCGCGTTAGTAAACATGTGCTGAAATATGCGTATTGACTATATAATCTCAATCTATGGATAAAAGTAAGTTTAGATTGATAGTTTTTTCATTAAATAATGTCCTAAATAACAAAATGGAGTATCTGCAAGTGCTGCTAGAATCTTAAATAACAAGCTGCTTAATATCACTGTGCTAAACTGTTCCCATGGTATTATAGAGAACCAGCATAAAATCGATATTACAGTTACAGTATCAACTCCTTGCCCGATTATCGTACTGACATTATTTCGTAACCATAAATGTTTTCCGTTGGTAAAAATTTTTATATATGAATATATAGAAATATCACATAACTGACCAAGATAATTAGCAATAATTGAAGCAATTGCCCCAACGCCATATACATTAAACACTTTATAGAATGTTTGGTTATCAACAACCGACCATTCTGTTGCATTAAAATAATTTGCCAATAATACAATCCCTGCAACAGTTACACTACACATAACTGCCATTTGAATCATGAATTTCGCCGCCATCTTTCCATAAAATTCTGTAACTAGATCAGATATGAGAAAAGTTATAGGATATAATAAAACGCCTACAGATAGTTCAAGCCTGCTGCCGAGTATACCAAGTGTAATAAATTTCTGAAAAATCAAATTACCAGTAATTATCACAGTACAAAATATACTACAAAGAATAATGTATAATTTTAATGATTTATTTAGGTTCAACAGACTTCCAGTGGAATAAATATCAAACATCTAAATTAGCAACGGTCAAAGCATTGGCATTGATAAAATCTTTACGCGGCTCAACTACGCTACCCATTAAAGTAGAGATTATCTCTTCAGTGTCGTCAATATCATCTACTTTAACTTGTAACAAAGTGCGTCTATTATGATCAAGCGTTGTTTCCCATAATTGGTCAGCATTCATTTCCCCTAAACCTTTAAATCTTTGAACAGATAAATTTTTCTTACCACTTTCAATTATCAAATTCAGCAATTTGCTTGGAAGATTGACCTTATGTGATTGATTCTTGAGATTTAAAACCATTTCTGCTGCAAAAAACTTCTCTAATTCTTTACCTATCTTGCTAATAGCTAAGAACTCTGGTGATTCCATTTGCTCTAGGTGAAGGGTTTTGCTATTTCTTACACCTCTTACGAAACGGAAAAACTCTATCGAATTATCATTTACATTCACTTCCCAGTCGGTTTTATCAGGAGCAGCATCCCCAAGATTTAAAGGCGATAATGCTGCGATTATTTCTCCTTTCTTAGCGGGTGTAATCGACTCTTTCTCTAGTAAATTATTAATTGCTAAACATTCAATAATGTCTGAATCAAACTTTTTAGCAATAGATGATAGGCCCGCAACAAATTTACTCACTTGCGCTACCATTTCCTTTAAAACATCACCGGATAAAATATCACTAGATAAGTTATTACTAGATACACTATTATTAAATAAATTATTACCAGTACTAGATAGATTGTTATTCAACTCTACTGAGCTTTCATTTAATGCACTATTTACAAGATATTCTTGAAGGGCTTGCTCGTTCTTTAAATAAATTTCATTACTACCGCGTTTAATCTTATAAAGCGGTGGTTGAGCAATATATAAAAAACCTTTGTCAATAAGTGGTTGCATATAACGATAAAAGAAAGTTAGCAATAATGTTCGAATGTGCGATCCATCAACGTCAGCATCTGTCATTATAACTATTTTGTGATACCTTACTTTCTCAACGTCAAATTCTTTACCAATACCAGCACCCAATGCTGTGATCAGAGTTCCCACCTGTTCAGAACCGAGCATTTTATCAAAACGAGCCCTTTCTACATTTAGAATCTTACCACGCAAAGGTAAAATAGCTTGAGTCTTCCGATCTCGTCCCTGCTTTGCAGTACCGCCCGCAGAATCTCCCTCAACAATAAATAGCTCAGATAATGCCGGGTCCTTTTCTTGGCAATCGGCAAGCTTTCCAGGTAAATTCGAAATGTCTAGAGCGGATTTTCTTCTAGTTAATTCCCTGGCTTTCTTAGCTGCCTCGCGTGCGGTTGCCGCTTCAACTATTTTGCTAATAATTGATTTGGCCTCAGATGGATTTTCCTCGAATCTCTCAAGTAATTTTGCATATACGGCAGATTCAACAACAGGTCTTACTTCGGATGATACTAATTTATCTTTTGTTTGTGATGAAAATTTTGGATCTGGAACTTTTACGGAAAGTACACATGCAAGGCCCTCTCTGGTATCATCTCCTGATAATGAAACTTTCATTTTCTTTGTCATACCATTTTTATCCGCATAACTATTAATTACTCGAGTTAATGCTGCTTTAAACGCAGATAGGTGAGTACCACCATCGCGTTGTCTAATATTATTAGTAAAACATAAAATATTCTCATGATAAGAATCATTCCACTGCATTGCAAATTCTAATGTAATGCCTTTATCTTGATCTTCAGACTTGATCGAAATACAAGGATGTAGAGAAGTTTTATTGCGATTATTATATTCAACATAAGCCTGCACACCGCCATCATAACAAAACTCTACTTCTTTTTTTTCGTCATAACGATCATCAGTTAGTAATATTCTTACTCCGGAGTTCAAGAATGCTAATTCCCGTAGCCTATGTTCAAGTGTTGTAAAATTAAATTCTACAATTTTAAAAGTTTCGGAGGATGGCATAAAGGTCACTTCTGTGCCTTTCTTTTCAATATTCTCGTTTTCTACACGTAAAGGAAATTCTGCACTACCATCTTTAAATCTAATCAAGTATTCTTTCTGGTTACGCCAAATACGCAGCTCTAGCCAGCTAGATAAAGCATTTACTACAGAAACACCAACTCCATGTAGTCCGCCCGATACCTTATATGAGTTTTGATCAAATTTACCACCAGCATGTAATTGCGTCATGATTACTTCAGCTGCGGAAACGCCTTCGCCTTCATGAATATCTACTGGTATTCCTCGCCCATTATCACCAACTGTTACAGAACCATTCTTGTTAATAATAACACGCACTAAATCACAATGACCTGCTAAGGCCTCATCAATTGCATTATCCACTACCTCATACACCATATGATGCAGACCGGAGCCGTCATCAGTGTCCCCAATATACATACCAGGTCTTTTGCGAACGGCCTCCAGGCCCTTTAATACCTTAATGGAATCAGCTTCATAATCTTTAGATTGTACTTCGTTTGCTATATTTGACATGAATATCCTTAATATGATAAAAAATAATATCATCAGCATACAAGAGAACTAAAAATTTTTAAAGAAAAACTTAAATTTAGAGCGCAGAGAGATTTATGGGCAACCTAACTTATCAAAAATTAGATTTAGCTATAGATAAATATGATTTAATATTATTTGATCTTTGGGGAGTGATTGTTGAAAATGGCGAAACTTATACAGGTGTTGTTGATGCTATCAATAAAATAAATGAGCAAACAAACATAATATTTCTAACTAACGCACCAAGGCCAAATTTTAAAGTAGCTGAAAGCCTGCGTCATTGGGGTCTGAAAAATATCACAGATGATATGGTTGTTACTTCTGGAGATATTGCAAGGCAAAAAATACTAGATTATCGCTTTGCTGGTGGCTTTTATTCTGATAATTCTGATTTTTCTAATGATTTAAGTAAATCGAATATTTCAAAAAAATTTGGAATTGGCAATAAATTACCAAAAATCTATCATCTGGGTGAAGATAGAAACAAAGATGTATTAATAGATTTCGAATATGAGGCAACGCAGGATTTAGATAATTCAGATATATTATTATTGAGCCTATATCGTGATGATCATGAGGATATTAATGAATTTAATCAGATGTTAGAGCAAGCCGCTCACAAAAAGGATTTATTAATTTTATGTTCTAATCCTGATACTACAATTCCTAAACACGGAGCAATACGTTATTGCGCTGGATATTTTGCGCAAATAATAGAAAAATTTGGTGGCACTGTTACTTATACAGGCAAACCTAAGCAAATAATTTATGATCATGTTTTAAAGAACTACAATCATATCGATAAAAAACGGATATTAATGGTAGGCGATACATTTGAAACAGATATTATGGGTGCTAATGCGGCTAATATTTCTTCTGCTTTAGTATTGTCTGGAAATGCACAACCTTTTCATGATATGCATGAATCTATGGAGATGAAATTATCTGCATTATATGATCGCGCTAAGCTAGTTGGTGCTATGCCAAGTTTTGTTACCAGTCTTGTGTGATTATGTTTGATAAATATTTGTTAATTAGTGAAGAAGACACCAAGAAACTGGGGAGCAAGATAGCTGATAATATCAAAAAGAATGATATAATCACATTGAGCGGTGATTTAGGCTCTGGAAAAACTTTTTTGTGTCGTGAGATTATAAAAAATTTATGCGGAAAGCAAACGAAAGTAATTAGTCCAACATTTAATCTGCTACAAACTTATGATTATAGGGATTTCCTAATTTATCATTTTGATCTTTATAGGTTAAATCATTTTTCTGAAGTTTACGAATTAGGTATTGAAGAGGCCTTTACAGAGAATATATGTTTAATTGAATGGCCGGAAGTTATTAGCAA
Organism: Alphaproteobacteria bacterium; assembly: GCA_020627625.1. Taxonomy (GTDB): domain Bacteria; phylum Pseudomonadota; class Alphaproteobacteria; order Rickettsiales; family Rickettsiaceae; genus Megaera_A. The sequence goes on from JAHDGL010000015.1 coordinate 11,771, forward strand.
CGTTCTTCCTGCAAACACAATTACTATTGATATTAAAATTAATAGCAAACTGCAAAGAGAGGTTGTTATTAATCAAATAAGCAGGGCGATTAAGCTCTCTGTTTTAAAATCATAGAGCGAATTTAATCGCCTTACTAGCAAGGGCGAATTATATTATTGACAAATTATAGAATGATTGTTATTGTGCGATTCATATCTAAAAAAAATTTTTTCATATTTTATTAAAGCTGATAATTTCTCTATCGAATATTTTTCAAAAAATAGGTTTTAACCAAAAATTATCCTATTAATAAGTTACAAATGATCCAAAATTATAAGCCACAATGATCCATATTTTTAATTTCTAAATAATATAATAATGTCTAAACAGCGCAAAGAAATAAACAAAAAAGCCGATAAATCTCCTCAAAAAAAACCTATTAATAAACATATTAATAAAAAAAATCATCCTCCGGCAGAAAGTGAACCAAAAAACACTAATCAAGAAAGTTATGGTGTTAAAGTTACATTAAAGCAACTTAAAAAACAGTCGCCAGAAGAGTTGCAGGCCCAGGCAGAATCTTTAGGAATCGAAAATGTTAGTTCTTTGTTAAAGCAAGAATTAGTATTCTCTATATTAAAAAAAATTGTAGAGCAAGGTGGGCATATTTTTGCCGAAGGGGTGTTGGAAATATTACCAGATGGATTTGGTTTTTTGCGTTCACGAGATGCGAATTATTTAGCTGGACCAGATGATATTTACGTATCTCCGAGCCAGATTCGTAAATTTGGTTTAAAAAAAGGTGATACTGTTGAGGGACAAATTCGGGCTCCAAAATCTAGTGAAAGATATTTTGCTTTACTAAAGGTGAATAAAGTTAATTTTGAAGAAAATAACAAAGCTTATCATAGAGTGCATTTTGATAATCTAACTCCTTTATATCCGGAGAAAAAATTATCTCTTGAAATGGAGCTAGAAACAAAAGAATTTAGTACAAGAACTATAGATATGGTAGCCCCAATGGGTAAGGGGCAAAGAGCCTTAATTGTAGCACCGCCAAAAACCGGAAAGACTGTGTTATTGCAAAATATTGCTCATGCGATTACTACCAATAATCCTGAAGTGTACTTAATGGTTTTGTTGATTGATGAAAGACCTGAAGAAGTAACTGATATGCAGCGATCTGTAAAAGGTGAAGTTGTTAGCTCTACTTTTGATGAGCCAGCCGCAAGGCATGTACAATTAGCAGAAATGGTGATAGAAAAAGCAAAACGTTTGGTTGAACATAAAAAAGATGTTGTTATATTGCTAGATTCGATAACTAGACTTGCAAGGGCTTATAATACTGTAGTTCCATCATCTGGTAAAGTATTGACAGGTGGTGTTGATGCTAATGCCCTGCAGAGACCAAAAAGAATATTAGGTGCTGCACGTAATATTGAAAATGGCGGATCATTAACGATAGTTGCAACAGCATTGATTGAAACGGGGTCTAGAATGGATGAGGTGATTTTCGAAGAATTCAAAGGAACTGGAAATTCAGAGATAGTATTAGATCGTAAGATTGCAGATAAAAGAGTTTATCCAGCAATTGATATTACCAAATCTGGCACAAGGAAAGAAGAGTTATTAGTTGATCGCGCAACATTATCTAAGATGTGGATGTTGCGTCGTATTATTAATCCAATGGGAACTGTTGATTCTATAGAGTTTTTATTGAGTAAATTTAAAGAAACAAAAACAAATGCCGAGTTTTTTAATTCAATGAATTCTTAATATATCTTTGTCTATAATTTGAGATTATAGTAAGCTAGATTAATGTTAAGTTTAAGTTTTTTTAGTATATTTCTTTGTTAAAAGAAGTGTTTTTAGACAAATAATTATGTTAGTTCCTTATTCTTAAAGTTACATAATAAATTAGCATTTTATAATAATAAAATAGTGGTATTAATATGAGTAATAGAGCAAAAATTTCTTTAATTGGCGGTGGCAATATAGGCGGAACTTTGGCTCACTTAATAGTGAAAGAAGCTTTGGGTGACGTAGTGTTATTAGATTTAATATCCCCAAAAATGCAAGGTAAGTCCTTAGATTTAGCTCAATCTGCAACAATTGAAAATTCAGATATACGCATCGTGGGCACTAATGATTACAAAGATATAGCCAGCTCTGATGTTATTATTATCACTGCGGGAGTTGCTAGAAAGCCAGGCATGAGTCGTAACGATTTACTCTCTATCAATACTGGGATAATGCAAAAGGTTGCAGCTGGAATTAAGCAACATGCTCCTGATGCTTTTGTTATCGTAATAACTAATCCACTAGATGCAATGGTATATGTTTTGCAACAAGAAAGTGGATTACCTCATGAGAAAGTAGTGGGGATGGCTGGAGTTCTTGATTCAGCGCGGTTTAATTGCTTCTTAGCAGAAGAGTTCAATGTATCCGTTGAGAATGTTAATAGTTTTGTATTAGGTGGGCATGGAGATAGCATGGTGCCTTTAGCGCGTTACTCAACAATTTCTGGCATACCAGTTCCTGATATGATTAAAATGGGTTGGAGTACTCGGGAAAAAATTGATGCTATTATAGAGCGCACTAGAAATGGTGGGGGTGAAATTGTTTCATTACTTGAAACAGGGTCGGCTTTTTATGCACCAGCCACGTCCGCAATTGAAATGGCAAAGAGTTATTTGCATAATAAACGGAAAATACTACCTTGCGCGGCATATTTAAACGGAGAATATGGCGAAAAAGATATTTATGTTGGTGTGCCAGTTGTTATTGGTGAAAATGGTGTAGAAAAGATTGTTGAAATCAAACTAAATACTGAGGAAAAAGCGGAATTTAAAAACTCTGTTGATAGCGTAAGAGAGTTGATTAAATTGATTAATTTATAAAAATTTTTTATTTTATAGTAAAATACAATATTTTTTCTTATGCAGCTTTCTGATTTTGATTTTAATTTACCAAAGGAATTAATAGCTCAATTTCCAACTAATAAACGTGATCATTCAAAGTTACTAATATCTGGTGATGGAATTAGGGAAAATCATACTCATAAGATTGTAAAATTCTATAATTTATTAGACTATTTAAAAAAGGATGATTTGCTAGTTTTTAACGATAGCAGAGTAGTGAATGCAAAGTTAGTTCTACGTAAAGAGAGTAAAGAGATTAATGTGAATCTTAACAAACCTTGCTCTTCTAAAAGTTGGTTAGCTTTTGCCAAGCCTGCAAAAAAACTACGAGAAGGTGATGTATTTAATTTTGATAATCATAAAATTATAATTAAAAAAAAGTTAGAAAATGGCGAAATTGAGATTGAATTTCAAACAGACCACATCAGTATTTTAGATTTTCTAGATCAGTATGGTCACGTTCCTTTGCCTCAATACATTAAGAGGTCAGAAGATAATCCTGATGATATAGAAAGATATCAGAACGTATATAGTTGTAAAAAAGGCTCTGTTGCTGCTGCAACTGCTGGACTACATTTTACTGAGGAATTATTGCAAAAAATACATGATAAAGGAATAGAAACTACTTTTGTTACTTTGCATGTAGGCGCAGGTACATTCTTGCCAGTTAAAACCAATAATATTCATGATCATAAAATGCATTCTGAATGGTGTGAAATATCAGAAAAAACAGCATCTCGGATAAATGCTGCAAAAAATGCTGGTCGTAGGGTGGTTATTGTTGGTACAACTGCAATGCGTACTGTTGAGTCATGTTCTAAAAATGGTATTGTGTATCCTCAGATCATGAATACAGAGATTTTCATCACGCCGGGTTATGATTTTCAAATTGCTGACTCGTTGATTACTAATTTTCATTTGCCAAAATCAACTCTTTTTATGTTAGTATGTGCTTTTGCAGGGTGTGCACATATGCACGCTCTTTACGAATATGCTATAAATAACAAAATGCGTTTTTTTAGCTATGGTGATGCAATGATAATTCATAGAAATTTTAGTTGTAATTAAATTGAGTAAAAAGATTGCTAGCCAAAATAAAAGAAATTAGATATATTAAGTGTGGATCGAGATATACGTATTTATAATTAACCGGTTAAAACATCATGAGTTTTGGAATTTGGCAGTTGATAATAATATTATTAATAATATTATTGCTATTTGGTCCTGGGAAGCTGCCTAAAGTTATGACTGAACTTGGTAAGGGTCTAAAATCTTTTAAATCTGCAATACAAGAAGAAGATAAGCAGGGTAATGATAAGAAAATCGAAGATAAAAAAGATAATTAGTTCCAAGTTCCAATTTTATTTACTAATAATATTAGTTATTGGTAAATTTCGTGTTCAATATTAAATTAAAAAATATTTTTAAGTTTATGAAATCAATAAAATCTTTATTACCCATTCTAATGGCATCAGTTTTTTTAGTTTCTTGTCAATCTAAAAAAATAGAAAAAAATGATAAAATAACTTCTGTAAATAAATTGTACAGCCTAGCTTCTCAGTCCTTGCAAGAAGGTAGGTACAAAAAAGCGGCTACAGAGTTTGAAAAGGTTTTTTTTCAACATCCAGGACATAAAATTGCTTTTGATGCTGAATTAATGCAAGCATATTCTTTGTATTTAGCTAGTGAGTATAATGAGGCAATAGATATATTAAACATATTTATTGAATTACATCCAAGGCATCAGCAAGTTTCGTATGCATATTATTTAAAGGCATTATCATATTACGCACAAATTTCAAGTGTTAAGCTAGATCAATCAAAAACAAGATATGCTAAGATGAGCTTAGAAAAGGTGATAAAACTCTTCCCCGGAACAAAATACGCTGTCGATTCAGCATTAAAAATGGATTTGGTTAATGATCATCTAGCTGGGAAAGAGATGACAGTAGGACGTTACTATTTAAATAAAAAGAATCCTATTGCTGCAATAAATAGGTTCCAAGAAGTTATTAAAAATTACGAAACAACTTCCCATGTAACTGAAGCGCTATATAGATTGGTAGAAACAAATTTAATGCTTGGGTTAATAAATGAGGCAAAAAGATATTCTGTTGTGCTAAAAAATAATTACCCAAATAGCATTTGGGATAAGCGTAGCGACAATTTATTAAAAAAATAAAATTGATAGTTTCAATACAAGAATCCTAAATTCAGTGAATGTAAATTATTGATTAAAATCTTAGTATTGACTTAAGAAAATTGACTTTATTTGTAAATCCTAATACACTTAATAATTATATACTAAGTTAATTGTAGAGGGTATTTATGGCAGATAAATTTACAAAAGAAGAGAATGCTTTTGGTGATTTCCAGGAGGAAATGGATAATTTTCTTAATGCAAAAGATGATTTTACAAAGTTGAAAATTCAGGTAGGTATATATAATCAAATATTTGAAGGTCTCGAAACAGGGTGGATCAAAGATAAAAAATTAACACCAAAAGAAAAAGTAATTTATACAGATACACTTTCAAAAGTATATAAACATATATTAGATTGTAATAAACTCATTCAAAAGACACCAGGTAATAATGCACAAGATGCAACAAAATTAATATCAGATCTAAAAAAACCAAAGAATCAGGAGATTGGTATTTTACAAAAGAAAAAAAATGTTGATAAACAAACTTCGCAGGAGTTAGACAGCAGTTTGCAACAAAACGCTGATAAGCCCAAAGAAAATAATCCCAAAGAAAAACAACCGATACAAAACGCTGATAAGCCCAAAGAAAATAATCCAAAAGGTTTTTTTGCTAATTTATTTGATAAAATAAAACAAAATATAATTGATCCATTATTTCTACAAAAGAAAAAAAATGTTGATAAACAAACTTCGCAGAAGTTAGACAGCAATTTGCAACAAAATGCTGATGAACCCAAAGAAAATAAATCACAAGAAAAAAAGCCAAAAGGTTTTTTTGCTAATTTATGGCATAAGATCAAGAAGAATCCTATTAAATCTTTGTTATTAGGAGCTCTGGCTTTAACCTCCCCAGCAGGAGCTGTTATTGCTTCGCTTGCATTAACTGGAGCTGCTGTGAAAGCTAGAATAGATTCAAATAAAGAACAAAAAGCTTTTAAGCTTAAGCAAGAAAAGCTTAGTAATCAACCTAAGCAACAGAAACCAAAGAGAAGCATAAATAAAAATTATTCATTTTCTTATTCAAAAAAACCACTCCCAACACCATCCCAAACACCTACTAGCGCTATTGGTCAGAGTAAAGTTCAAGGTCGTTGATAGTTTAGATATTATTGTAAATTATATTTTTGATTTATTATATTCAATCTATATCTTGTGGCGGTTAATTATTAAAATTACTTGACCTTAGCTAAATAATAGTTTATTTTTGTTTACCTAAAATTTAACCACATTTAAATCATTCTACTAATGATAAAAAAATAAAATGAAAATAACTAGTACATCACAATTTAATCATCGTAAACAAAAACTTCAAAGCGACGTTAGAGCATGTAGTGAATTTATCAAATCAGATTTAGCAATAGAAGATAGTCCAGAATTGTTTAATATTGCAGTAATAAATTTAGCAAAACATCCATATGATGCTTGTCATGTATTAAATTCTTTGATAGGAGAAGTAAATAGCCTTTCTCAATATCAAGATATTATAAAGTCAAAAACCATTATCTTAATAAAAGATCAAATATTATCTCAGCTATCTAGTAAACCAGAGCTTGCTTCTGGGTATAAAGAAGCTCTTTATACTTCTGTGTTCAATGACGAATTATATTATTTTTGTATAACTAATGGCATTTTAAAAAAAGAGAGTTGTAGTCATCAAGAATGGGATGAGATTTTAAGTCTTGGTGTGTTTCCACCTGCTATTAAAGATACAGGATATTTTATTGATACGTTGTTAAGAAATAAATTTATTACAAAAAACGATGATTGTTTTGAAGATTTAATTATTACTTATTTAGATTATATTCCGAATAGTCAAAGTTTTTTTGAATTATTAGATCAAGGGATTATTTCAAACAAACAGGATACTTTTGTATTTTGTTCTGTTGTTTCTGCGGTAGTAAATTTAATTGATAAATCACCTTCTTATAATTTTAAAGGCATTTATAGCTTATTAAAAAATAATTTCTTTACGATTGATAATACCGCCCCTGATTCATTTGCTGCTATGCTAGGCTCTGCTGTAAATGATTTAAAAGATAAATCTTTTAGTGATGTATTATATTTCTTGGCAGAGATCGTTCCGCAAGGATGCTACATTAATATATTTGAGGATTCTTATAAATTTCAACCATATCTCAATATAAGCAGCACATCTCCTTTCAAAGATTATATAGATTAGAATAAATCAAGGATGAAGTGCAACACCTAATGTGCTATAAGCACAAATGCAAAAAAAAATAAGGTGTTGCATATGTCAAAATACAGACAAATTAGTATAGAAGAA
>JAHDGL010000016.1 GCA_020627625.1 Alphaproteobacteria bacterium
GTCTAAATATAAAAAAAATAAATGTCTGAATATAAAAAAATAATTGCTCAAAATAAACGAGCTTTATTTGAGTATTTTATAGAAGAAAAAATAGAAGCTGGAATAGTTCTGACTGGTAGTGAGGTAAAGTCTATTCGCAATGGAAAGATTGCCCTTGCAGATTCCCATGCTGCCGTAGATAATGGAGAGTTATTTTTATATAATTGCTATATTGCAGAATATGAGAAAGCGAATCGTTTCAATCATGTAACGCGCCGTCCAAGAAAGTTATTGATACATAAAAGGGAATTAAAGAAATTATTTGGCAAAATTAGGCTAAAAGGCTATACTATAACCGCTCTTTCTATGTATTTTAATAAGAAAAACATGGTTAAATTAGAGCTTGGCTTATCTAGAGGTAAGAAACAGCACGATAAAAGACAAACTATAAAAGAAAATGATTGGAAGCGTGAGCAAGGGCGATTAATGAGAGATAAATATAAATAAAAACTACTTATTTAGAGGATGAATATAAATGAACATTACTCCAGACTATTTAATAGAAAGAAAAAGAAGTAAAACACAAATTGCAAAATGGAAAATTTTATCTTTATTGCTTATAATAATATTATTTATAATTTTTAGCAGCCTTCTGTTTCCTGGTAATAATATTAATAAAGGAGCTTTATCTGGCAAAAAAGATTATATTGCTAGCATAAAAATCCAGGATACTATTGTAGATGATTTAAAACGCGTACGTAAAATTGACGAGATAGCAAAAAATGATTCCATAAAAGCAGTTATTGTGCATATAAACTCGCCAGGTGGAAGCGTTGTTGGTTCAGAAATGTTATATAATTCTTTACTAAAAATATCTGATAAAAAACCAGTTATAGCAGTAATGGATTCAATTGCGACATCTGGTGGATATTTAGCCTCTCTTGGGGCTGACTATATTATAGCGCATAATGGCACAATTACTGGCTCTATTGGTGTTATTATGCAATCTACAGAAATTACCGAGTTAGCAAATAAGTTTGGTATAAAATTTAATAATTTTAAATCTGATAAGTTAAAAGCAAGTCCAAATTTCACGGAAAAACTTACTCCAGAAGCAAAAGAAGCAACAATGGACTCTATTTATAGAGTCTATGATTATTTTATTGAAACAGTAGCTCTTAGGAGAAAATTAGATTTAGCATATGTAAGAAAAATAGCAGATGGGAGAATTTATTCCGGACCTCAGGCTCTTGATTTAAAACTTGTAGATGCTATTGGCAATGAAGATACTGCGCTAAAATGGTTGCAGTCTGTTAAAGGAGTATCTAAAGATTTAAAAATAATAGACGTTTCTTTAAAACCAAAAGATGGGTTAATTGATATTTTGATGGAAGATTTCCAAAATAATATTTCGAGTTTTTTTCTATCTAATTTTAAAGGCTTAAAAGCCATTATGTATAGTAAGCTTACCTAATTCAACTCAAATTTACTATTATTAGTGTGAAATAGATTAATTTCCTAAATTTAATTTATTGACTATAAAATAAAATCCAAAAAGAGTTATGACCACAAAACGAGATTTAATTAATAAATTATCAAAAAAACTCGATTATCTTTCTCCGGAAGACATCAAATGTGCTGTTGATTCTATTTTGAGTTATATAAAAAACGAGCTTAGCGCAGGAAATAGGGTAGAAATTCGCGGTTTTGGTAGCATGTCTGTTCGTAAAAGAAAATATGCTAATAAAGATGAGTATTATAATACAGTATATTATCGTATGTCTAAGAACGTCAGATTATTGTAATACATATCGCCGCAAATCTGAACTTAATTTATTATAATATAAGCTGCGCAGTATGCTGCGCAGCCTCACTTTGAAATACAAACCTCTAATTCAAAATGGGAAATTGTATAATCATCTATAAAAAATCTGCTAAATTTCTTATCCTAAACTCGCGTTTTAACAAGATTAAACTATCTTGCTAAGTCTGCGCGCGTGCCTTCCGCCTTCAAATTTTGTTTCTAAAAATATGTCTACCATTCTAAGTGATAAATCATCTTCTACTAATTTGCTGCCAAGAACCAATACATTAGAATTATTATGTAAACGTGAATATTTCGCCATTTCTTCGGTTAAGCATAACGCAGCGCGGATTGAAGAACTGCGATTAGCGGCAATTGACATACCAATTCCAGTTCCACATATTAATATTCCCATAGGTACAGATTCTTCTATAATTTCTTCGACCACTTTATAAGCGTAATCTGGATAATCCACCCTATCATCATTATATGGTCCTAAATCTAAAATTTCTAAATTTTTCTTTTGCAAAGATTGAATAATTTTAGCTTTAAGATTCACACCAGCATGGTCGCTAGCAATTACCAAGTTGTAAACTTTCATAAAAAATATTTTATTAATAAAAAAATACTAGTAATTAGTATATAATAGAGTTACTTTGTTGCATAATAAATTTATCTAAAAATTATCAAGACAATATGAAAAAATGTAGTTTTTTTATCCTATTAGCATTAACATTAATGATAACTGGTTGTATTAATACAAATACACCCGCACCTATTGAATATCATCATAAGAATTCTAATTCAAGTAACTCGATAATTTTAGGTAATAACTACAATGAAACTATACTGAAGTCAAAACAAAAACCATTGTTAAACATACAAGGTAATAATTTACAAAATAATAATGATTACGTTATTCCAGAAGCAAATCCTGTTAAAACTACAAAAATTATTTATCATGAAGTAAATATTGGCGAAACAATAGAAGACATAGCATTGCAGTATAAACAAAATATTGAGGATATTGCGGCTATTAATGATTTATACTACCCTTATTATCTAGATGAATTTCAGATTATTAAAATTAAAGTACCAAAAAAATTTGATTCCATAAATACACCCACGAAGAAAAAACAAATTCTTACTAAAGAGATAAAGAAACCAGATTTTATTTCTCCTGTTAAAGGAAATATAATATCAAAATTTGGCAGCAACACTGCATATGGTAAAAATAAAGGTATTAATATTGCAGCAAAGGCTGGCACTAAGATTATTTCTGCTACAGATGGGAAAGTAATTTATGCTGATTATGACGCAACCTATGGTTATCTAGTGATTGTCAAAATGACTGGGAAAAATATTATAATATCTTATGCACATCTAGAAGATATAATTTTGTCGAAAAATTCTTTGATTAAACAAGGGGATATAATCGGTTATCTAGGAAGTACTGGCAAGGTAGCAAAACCACAATTACATTTTGCTATTCGAGAGGGTAAGAAAGTTAAAAATCCTTTAAATTATATACAATATTAATATAATTAAATATTATTGATAATTGGCATACTACTAATACACACATATTTCAATTTATTTTTATAATTATCTGTAATATATGCAAGGTAAAGAGCTGATAAAATCTCATCTTTCTAATACTCCTGAATTACCGGGAGTTTATCGTATGATCGGTGCTGATAAAAATATTTTATATATTGGAAAGGCAAAAAATCTTAGAAACAGATTATCTCAATATACTTTAGATCTAGTTGGTAAAAATAGAACTATGGTTTCACTGGTACGTTATTTAGAATATAGTGTAACAGATTCAGAATCTTCTGCCTTATTATTAGAAGGACAGTTAATCAAGAAATTTAAACCAAAATTCAATATCTTATTAAAGGATGATAAGTCTTTTCCTTACATTAAATTGCGGTTAGATCATGATTATCCACAATTATTGAAATATAGAGGAAAAAAACTAACTGATGGTCATTTTTTTGGACCTTTTGCATCATCAATGCATGTTGATGTTACCTTAAAAGAATTACAAAAAATTTTTAAGCTACGGTCATGTACAGATAGTTATTTTAGCAGCAGAAAAAGACCTTGTTTACAATATCAAATAAAGCGTTGCATTGCTCCTTGTGTAAACAAAATATCTAAAGAAAATTATGATGATTTAATTCTGGAAGTAAAAGCGTTTCTTTCTGGAAAGAATCAGAAATTACAAGAGATGTTAGCAAGTAAAATGGAGCAATTTAGTAATAAGTTAGAATTTGAGAAAGCAGCAGAAATTCGTGATCGCATAAGGGCTGTTAGCTATGTTCAGTCGAAAGCAAATAATTTAAAAAATTTAAAGAATGCTGATGTGATTGCAATTACTTCGCATAATGGTGAATTTTGTATTCAGCTTTTTCTCTATCGAGCGTATCAACCCTGTGGGAATCAAGCTTATTTCCCTCAACATACAAATCAAGATGTCTCTGATTCAGAGGTGCTTGGTGCGTTTATTATGCAGCTATATCAAAACAAACAGCCTCCAGAGCAAATATTTATCAGTTGCGAATTAGAAAATCAAAGTATTTATGAAAAGGCATTAAAAAAGTTGCATGGTAGTAATGTAAAGTTATCCAATCCTAAATTGGGAACAAAACATAAAATAATGCAAAATGCATTACAAAATGCAAAAATTGCATTAGAAAAACATCTAAAGATATCCGCTAAGAATGTATCTGCGTTAGTTGAAATACAAAAACTGTTTAATTTAACATCTTCTCCTAGGCGCATTGAAATTTATGATAATAGTCATATACAAGGGTCCTTTGCTGTTGGTGCTATGGTAGTTGCTGGAATTGATGGTTTTGAGAAAAAGGAATATCGTTTATTTAACATTACAGAACAATCTGAAGCAAAACATGGTGGCGATGATTATGCAATGTTGCGTGAGGTTTTAACAAGGCGTATTAAACGTTTAAAAATCGAACCTTTTAGAACCCCCGATCTGATGATCATTGATGGAGGTAAGGGGCATATGAGTGTAGTAATAGAAGTAATGAAATCGCTAAATTTACGCATACCATTTGTTTGTATGTCTAAAGGTGTTGACAGGAATAGTGGTTTTGAACAATTTCATCTTCCAGATCAACAAAGCTTTACCTTAAATCGTAATTTGAGCGTAATGAAATATTTGCAAATATTACGTGATGAGGCTCATAATTTTGCCATAAAATCACATCGTAACAAGCGCTCTAGTGCGATAAAATTATCATCATTAGATGATATTGCTGGTATAGGAGAAAAAAGAAAAAAATCATTATTAAATTACTTTGGGTCATTTAAAGCCATATCTGATGCAACGATCGATGAATTGGAAAATGTAGAAGGAATTAGCAAGGAATTAGCAAAATCAATTTATTTTGCGTTGCATTAGCATTTCAAATCAAAAGTCACCCAAATCAATTAATTTACCATAGTTCAACGCATATTTGCTATATAACTACTTCTTATCCCAAGTAAGTATAAAAAACACTGAACCCAATATAGCAGCGATGATGAAAAAGATAAAAGCACTATCCCAACCATAATTATCAATTAACGTACCAACGCAGGCACCAGATATTGCAGAACCCACATAACCCATAGTACCCGCAAGACCATTTGCTGTACCAATTGCTTTTTTAGATGTGAAATCTACTGAGGCAACTCCGACTAGCACTTGTGGGCCATAAACAAAGAAACCAACAAGCGTCAGGGCAATAGCGCTAAAATATGTATATTCATCCGGTATTTTCCAAAACATAACTAATGTTGCAGCTAGACAAACCATGAATACGCAAGCCACAAGCCCTCTTTGCCCATCCATCTTGTCAGAAGCCCAGCCAGCGGTTAAGCCTCCGATTAATCCTATTACTTCATAAATAGCCACTTGCCATCCGGCATGTTCTAGAGGCATCATTTTAATCTCTTTCAAAAATAATGGAGCCCAAAATATTATACCAATTCTTACAATATAAACACACATATTAGCAAAGCATATATACCACATATTGCGGCTAAGGAATACAATGCGGAAAATTTCCATACTAGTTAAATGATCTTCTGAAATTGCTTTAATTTTTTCTTGTCCTTTATAATCTTCAACAGATGGGAAACCTAATTCTTTTGGTGAATCGCGCAATTTACTAAATAAGATAAAAGCAACAATAGCTGCGATAATAGCCGGGATAAAGAATGCATATCTCCAGCCAAAATGTACAACTACATATCCAGAGAATATAAGAGTTAAAGCTCCCCCAACTTGATGTGAAGCGGCGCCAATTGCCCATTTAGTACCTAATTCTTTAGGCGCAAACCAATGTGCTAACATACGTCCAGCAGGAGGCCAACCCATTGATTGGAACCAATGATTTATTATCAAAAAACTCCCTAAAAATAGTAAGCTGTCAGAGAAACCCAATATGAAAGTAATAATTGCCGAGCAAATTAAACCAATTACCATAAAATATCTAGCATTTGATTTGTCACTAATATAACCATTCACAAATTTACCAACCCCATATACTATAGAAGCATAAGTCAGCACCCACCCCAAATCAGTCTTAGAGTAACCAAATTCCTCCATAAAGCTTGGCATTATCATGGAAAAATTTTGTCTGCATAGATAATACGTACCGTAACCAAAAATAATTGATATCAAAATTTGTAAACGCCATTTATTATATATTTTGCGTTCCTGCATGGTCATAAAATCTTGTTCTTGATTTGGGTTGTTACTATTCGTTAACTTTCCTGTCATGGATAATATATTGTTAATTGATTTGGTACGGTGGATATTAGACAATAATATTTGCAGTATCAAGTAATTATACCACTTCCCATTTCAAATTATATTATCCTTAATTCGCGTTATTAGGGTTCAAAGATTCTACTAATTCTAATTTTTTCTTTTTCTAACCAGCTTTTATTTGCTTATCTCTAAAAACAACCCTTTCCATGGTTTCATGTTGCTCATCAAAAACTAGAATTTTACATTTATATTCTTTTGTAAAGCCACCAATAAACCCATTCCTATGAAATATAAATTCTTGTTATTAAATCTGATGTCATACCAATTAATAAATTAAATTGTTCATAAAAAGGCCTACAAAACTAAACAGCATTACGTTGATTTACAGATGCATTCATAATAAAACCAAACCCTATTAACATTGATACCATCATTGTTCTTCCATAAGAAATAAGTGGCAGCGGTATGCCAACAGCAGGCAAAAGACCCATCACCATTGCAATATTAATAAAAATATGACTAAAAAACAGGGTGGTAATTCCAATTGTCATTAATCTTGCAAATTCTGATCGGCAATTATTTGCAATTGATAGTGAGTTTATTATTAATAAGGAATATAAAATTAACAAGACAACACCTCCAACAAATCCTAATTCTTCTGTTAAAAAAGAAAAAATGAAATCAGTTTGATGTTCGGGCAAGAATTTTAATTGGCTTTGTGTTCCGCTAAGCAAGCCTTTCCCAAACAAACCACCAGAGCCAATAGCAATTTTAGATTGTATAATATTATATCCATTACCTAGAGGGTCTTGTTCTGGAGATAAGAAAGTTAAAACCCGGTTACGTTGATAATGATGCATCATTAACCATATAAAAGGCATAGAAGAAATGCTCATAATACCAAGAATTATAAAATATATTAAACTTACCCCCGCTGCAAAAAATATACTTATCGCTACGATTAAGGTGATAATACCAGTTCCTAAATCTGGTTGTTTTATTATAAAAAATACAGGAATAATAGATGCTATAAGGGGAAACAAAATTGTAATCTTACTAAATTCATATTTGTTTTTTTCATGAAAATATTTCGCTAACATTAAAACTATAGAAATTTTTATTAATTCCGATGGTTGTATATTAAAAAACCCTAAATCTAGCCAACGAGTAGCACCCATTGCCGATTTTCCTATAAAATGTACTATAATTAACAATATTAATGTCAATGTATAAAAAACATAAGACAAATTATAAATTAATCTCAGATCTATGATAGCAATTAAGATTGCTACGGGCAGAAAAATACAAAAAGCAATAATTTGTTTCATTGCCCATGGTGCAATATTTCCACCAGCAGCGGAGTATAATAATACAAACCCATAAATACATATAAGTGACAAAAAAAATAGAATAGATAAAGGGATTTGCTTGATCTTCTTTAAAAACTTTTCTTTGTCATATTCCATATTTTTTCGTGTTTGCCAATTAATTAGCGTTATAAATTAATTTGTAATTTGGGAATACAAGAGTAATAGTAGTTCCTTCGTTTTTTTTGCTTTTAATAGAAAATCTTGCATTATGAGCGTTTAGTAACATCTTGACAATAGCTAACCCTAAGCCATAAGAACCAGGAGAATTATGGTTTGCATTATGTATGGTTCCATATGTACTTAAAGCTATTGGTATTTCATCCTGATTCATGCCAACACCTTGGTCTATTACCTGTATTTCTAATTCTTTATTTATTAATTTACCCGTTATTTCTATAGTAGTATTATCTTTGCTATATTTTATACTATTACTAACTAAGTTGCTAATGATTTGTACTACTCTTCTTTTATCGCATATTAGTAGTGGTAAATCTTTTTCCATAGTTGATATAATTTTAATATTCCTAGTGTTATACCTAGCTTTGTTATGCTTGATTGCTTCATCAATTATATCTTTAATATTGTTTAGGGAGTTGACTATTTTAAACTCTCCTTCAATCACCTGGTTTTCATCTAATATATCAGTAATAAATTCAAGTATTAGTTTAGCATTGCTGTGAATGCCATCTGCATATTCTGTATATTGTTTAGGGAGTTGACCAATTAGTTGTTGTCGCATTATTTCAGAACCAGTTAGTACAAAACCCAAAGGAGATCTTATTTCATGCGCTGTGAATGCTAAAAAATCTGTTTTTGCTTTTGAGGCGTTGATAGCTGATATTGTTGCTTTCTCGGCATTTGTGCGCAAAAAAGTTTCTCTTTTATAAATAGAAATTATTATAAACAAACAAATAAAAGCTAATACACATACTTCAATAAATTTTTTTGTAACGCTATCTATAATATTTTGTCTTATTATGTCGTTATCTATATTTAATATAATAATGAAGGGCAGCCCTTTTAAGGGTGTAATAAAATAATTTACTCCTTTGATCATATTAAGATGAGAAAGATTTTTCATCTGTGTATTATTTAGGTTCTTTAATTTATTGAATAAATGAGAGGTTATTTCTTCATTTTGCTCGACTATATTTTGAATAAACGGTGTTGATTGAGCGATGATTTCTAAATTAGAATTAAGCAATACAAAATTAGTGCTTTTGTTGGTTTTTCTTTTGTTAAGATGTCTGATCATAGTGTTAATATCGCAACTTAAAACAACTGAACCAATATAATTCTTGTTATTTTGGTCTATAATATTATTAATAACTTTCAAGCTGTTGGCTTTGTTTTTTTTGCGACTATTATAAAAATCCACTTTGCTTTTGTTACCATTATTATTTGTTGTTTTTGTAAAGGAGTTTTTTATAAAATCAGTATATCTTGGATGGGCGATGATACCTTCTGTGCTGTTTACAGTTTCTATAAAGTCTTTGTTTATCCAGCTATATTTTCTCCACCCAAAAAGCATATGAAAATCATGTGAGTTAGAATGGTTTTTTAAAATTTCATGTATTCGATTAAGATCATTTGGTGTTTTTTTGATATTTAAACTAATCATATTTATAAAATATTTAGAATGATTTAAATAATCAGTAATTACTGTTTCAAGCAATACGGCTTCTGTTTGCATATCCTTCAATATTTGCTCTTTCTTGGTAGAATAAATCCGAATAAAAGACACAAGAGTTAAAATAATAATTATTACAATTATACTGAAAGTAATCATTTGTATTGCAACTTTTTGTTCCACAGAATCAAAAGTTGTTTTTTTTGTGTTTTGTTGATTTGCCAATTCTTTTAATTCCTTGGTTGAATAGATTCTCTAAATATTTATACTAATAGATGTTATTTGTACTACATAAACGTTATTATAAATAAACTACAAAATAAACTACAAAATAAAAAGATAATATGAAATTAACATTATATAATTCTTTGACAAGAAAAAGAGAAATTTTTAAACCGATTAAACCTAATTTAGTTGGAATGTATGTTTGTGGACCTACGGTTTACGATCATCCTCATTTGGGTAACGCTAGATCTGTTGTAGTGTATGATGTTTTATATAGGGTGTTGATAAGGGTTTATGGAAAAAATAATGTCTTATACGTTAGAAACATAACAGATATTGACGATAAGATTATCGCAAGAGCAGTAAAAAATAAAATCTCTATTATTGAATTAACACAAAAAACAACAGAGCATTTTCATGCTGATATGGACTATTTATCATGCCTTAGGCCGAATGCCGAGCCTAAAGCTACTGATCATATATCAGAAATGATAGATATCATCGAAAAATTGTTGGCAAATGATATTGCATACCAGGTTAACAAACATGTCTATTTTAATGTTAAAAAATCTACAGATTACACCATGCTTTCTGGTAGATCTTTTGAAGATATGTTCCAAAATGTTAGGGTTGATAATAGTACAGATAAGAAAAACTCAGGTGATTTTGTTTTGTGGAAACCTGCGCTAAATACTGATGATGATTCCGCAAAGTTCGAGAGTCCTTTTGGCGTTGGAAGGCCAGGGTGGCATATTGAATGTTCCGCTATGAGCCATAAATATTTAGGAGAAACTTTTGATATACACGGGGGAGGGGCGGATTTAATATTCCCACACCATACTAATGAAATTGCTCAAAGCTTGTCTGCTTTTCCTGGTTCTGAATATGCAAAAACTTGGGTGCATAATGGGTTTTTAACAGTAAATAATGAAAAAATGAGCAAATCCTTAAATAATTTTGTAACAGTGCGTGATTTGATTAATCAGAAAATAAAAGGCGATGCTGTGCGATTATTCTTGCTCGGTAATCATTATCGAAAACCAATAGATTTTAATCAAAAAGCAATATTAGATGCAAATAAAACAATCGCATATTGGTATCGTGCAATCGAGAATATAGAGGATCAGTTAATCGTTCATGAAGAATTGCCAGAACGTTTTATTCACCCCTTGCTTGACGATTTAAACACTAGTAGTTCTATAAAAACAATCAATGATTTTGCAAAAGAGGCGCACTCTTCTGTAGATTATCAGCAAAAAATTATGGCCGCCAGTAACATGCTGACCTGTGCTCGTTTTCTAGGATTAATGAACGGGTCTGTTGATGACTGGTTCAAAAGCGTAGATAATTCTGAGAAAATCAACAAATTGATTCAGGAAAGATCAGAGGCGAAGTTAAAAAAAGATTGGCAGTTGGCGGATGATATAAGAAGCGCTTTAATCGAAATGGGAGTAGCAATAGAAGATAAAAGCGATGGTTCAACTATTTGGAAAAGTATAAAAAGTTAATAAGATTAAAAAATACTTGCTATAAAGTTATAAAATCTTTATAATCGACGCACTAAATTACAAATCAACAAAGGCTCTGCTTATGACTATTGAATATACATTTTCTATAATAAAACCAGACGCAACAGAAAGAAATATAACTGGCAAAATTAACTCTTATTTAGAGAGTGCTGGTTTAAAAATTGTAGCGCAAAAAATGGTAAGATTAACAAAAAATCAGGCTGAGAATTTTTACTCAGAGCATTCAGAAAGACCATTTTTTGGCGGTCTTGTTGAGTATATGACATCTGGCCCAGTCGTGTTGCAAGTTTTAAAGGGTGAAAATGCTATTTTAAAAAACAGAGAAATCATGGGTGCAACCAACCCAACAGAGGCAGAGCCTAATACTATCAGAAAAGATTTTGCTAAAGATATAGAGGCTAATAGTATTCACGGTTCAGACAGCGCTGAGAGCGCTCGGCGTGAAATTAACTTTTTCTTTACAAAAGAAGATATAGTCGAATAGTCGTTTCACGTGAAGAAAAGATATAATGTCGTAGTAATAGGTGGTGGTCATGCTGGTTGCGAGGCCGCTGCTGCATCCGCTAGGTGTGGTGTTGACACGCTTCTTATTACATTAAAACCAGAGAATTTAGGAGAAATGTCCTGCAACCCAGCTATTGGCGGGGTGGCAAAGGGGGTTCTTGTTAAAGAAATCGATGCCCTTGGTGGGTTAATGGCCAAGGTGATAGATAAGGCTGGAATACATTATAAGATCTTGAATGAAAGCAAGGGGCCAGCTGTTTGGGGACCAAGGGCTCAAGCAGATAGAAAATTATATAGAAAAGCTATGTTTAACGAGCTGTCAAACTATCCTAATTTGACAATTCTATATGATTCCGTTGAAGATGTGAAAATTAATAATAACCAAGTTGAATCCATCTTGACACAAAATAATAGTAAAATTACCTGTGATAAGGTGGTGCTAACTACTGGAACTTTTTTAGATGGTGTGATTCACATTGGAACCAAGACTATTTCTGCGGGTAGAATGGGTGAAAAACCCTCTGTAGGCTTGTCTAAAACATTAAAAGATTTAGGTTTTTTAGTAGGTCGTCTAAAAACTGGCACTCCTCCACGAATAGATGGTAATAGCATTGACTATTCAAAGCTAGATCGTCAACCTGGCGATGCTATTCCTAGGCCTTTTTCGGAAATGACTAAAAATGTTGATGTGCCTCAAATAGAATGTTACATTACTAAAACAACAAAAGAGACTCATGAAATAATACAAGCTAATCTTGAAAAGTCAGCTATGTATTCTGGTAAAATTAAAAGTACAGGGCCAAGATATTGTCCTTCTATTGAGGATAAAATTGTTAGGTTTAGTAAAAAACCAAGTCATCAAATATTTTTAGAGCCAGAAGGGTTAGACGACTCAACTATTTACCCAAATGGGATTTCTACTTCTTTGCCAGAAGAAGTTCAGATGCAGATAATAAAGACTATTCCTGGATTAGAAAACGCCCAAATTACTAAACCTGGATATGCTATAGAATATGATTATGTAGATCCTCGAGAGCTAAAACCTACTTTAGAGACCAAGAAAATTCATGGCTTTTATTTAGCTGGCCAAATAAATGGTACAACAGGTTACGAAGAGGCGGGAGCACAGGGCTTAGTTTCTGGTTTAAACGCTGCTTTCTCTTGTCAAAATAAGTCAGATTTCATACTAACACGAGCTAATTCTTATATTGGTGTTATGATTGATGATTTAACAAATTTAGGAACCTCTGAGCCTTATAGAATGTTTACATCAAGATCAGAATACAGGCTTTCTTTGCGTGCTGATAATGCTGATTTAAGATTGACTCCTAAAGCTATTGAGTTAGGAATAGTGTGCTCGGATAGAAAAAAGAAATTCGAAAGTAAATTAAAAACGATAAAACAAGTAAAACAAAAGCTACAATCTTTAGTTGTTACTTCTAGTGAATTGATGAGATTAAACATACCAGTTTCTCAAGATGGTTCAAAAAAATCAGCTTATAAATTAATTGGTTTACCTGATTTTGGTATAGATAAAGTAAAACAAATCTTTCCTGAATTAAATAACGTAAACCAAGAAAGCTTAGATTATTTGCAAATAGAATCTAAATATTCTGTTTATTTAAAAAGGCAAAATATGGATATCGAATTGTTTAATAAAGAAGAAAATTATATTATCCCAGAAAATCTTGATTATTCACTAATTGACAGTTTAAGCAATGAAATAAAAACTAAATTAAATTTTCATAAACCAGCGACGTTAGGAGCAGCAAGGCGGATATCTGGCGTAACACCTGCTGCGTTAGCTGCCATTATAGTATATTTAAAAACAAAACATCTATCTTAATGCAAAATATCGAAAGTTTCGTTTCACATGAAATATATGAGAGGCTCATAGAATATAATAATTTGTTGTTAAAATGGAATAATACTATAAATTTGATTTCTTTTAGTACTGTTCATGAGGCGATACAAAGACACATAATAGATTCTTTGCAATTATTGCGATTTATTAAAAACAAGAACATTTCTATAATTGATCTTGGCTCTGGGGCAGGTTTGCCTGGTATTGTACTTTCTATAGCTGGGGTTGCTGAGGTGACATTAATAGAAAGTGATTCTAGAAAATCTTCTTTTTTAATGCAAGCGGCAAAATTATCCACAGGGAATATTAAAGTGATCAATGATAGGTTAGAAAATTTACAGGATTTAGAGTGCGATATAGTAACCGCGCGTGCCTTTACTTCTCTTGCTAAAATATTAGAATTTGGTTCAAAGATTAAAGTTGCAGATAAATATTTATTGCATAAAGGCAAAACTTATCGCGAGGAAATAGCAAAATCCGAAAAACATTGGTTGTTTAATAGTAAAGTTCATGATAGCATTACTTCTGATTACGGTAAGATTTTAGAAATTACAAATGTAACCAATATTTCATGAGTGCGAAAATTATATCGATTGTAAATCAAAAAGGTGGTGTAGGAAAAACAACTACAGCCGTAAATTTAGCGACGATATTTGCAGTAATGGAGCAAAAAGTGTTGCTAATTGATCTTGATTCTCAGGGAAATAGCAGTAGTGGTTTGGGTTTTAAACAAGAACAGCGTAAGATTACGGCATATCATTTATTTTGTGGCTTGTCTTCGGTGGATAAGGCGATTTATCCTACTGAGGTGCCTAATTTGTCTGTTATTACTTCTAATAATAATCTTGCAGCTGTGGAGATGGACTTATTGGAGCAAGATAATAATGAGTTAATTCTAAAACAAATTTTATCTTCTTTGTACGAGGTTTATGATTATATTATTATTGATTGCCCGCCTGCTTTAAATTTTTTAACTCTTAATTCTTTGGTGGCAAGTCATGAAGTGATTATACCAATGCTTTGTGATTTTTACTCATTAGAGGGGTTGAGTCATTTATTAAAAACAGTAGAGTTAGTAAAAAAGAAACTAAATCCGCAGATTGTAGTGGGTGGGATTTTATTTACTATGTATGACAAAAGAAATAGATTAACTGAGCAGGTAGAACGAGACGTACGTTCTTGCTTGGGTAATAAGGTGTATAATACCGTTATTCCTCGTAATGTAAGGGTGTCTGAAGCGCCTTCTCACGGTAAGGCGGTTATTATATATGATCATAAATGCTCGGGGTCGCTTGCATATATTAACTTGGCAAAAGAAATCAAATCCCGAGAAAAGAAACAACTAAAAAATAGAGAAAGTTATGAGAAATAAATCTCTTGGTAGGGGGTTGTCTTCATTATTAAAGGAAGAAGTGCTACCTATAGAATCAACTCAGGCTACTAATAATGTAGATATAGATTTAATTGAAGTTAATAAGGATCAGCCAAGAAAAGTTTTTGATCCACAGAAAATTAAAGAATTAGCTGACTCTATAATTAGTCACGGTTTGATCCAACCTATTATCGTAACAAAAATGTTGAATGGCAAATATCAAATTGTTGCAGGGGAGCGTAGGTTTCGGGCTTGTAAAATGGCTAATTTACAAACAATTCCAGTAATTATAAAGCAGCTTAGCGAGAAGGATGTTCTTGAAATAGCATTAATAGAAAATATACAACGTCAAGAACTAACTGCTATTGAAGAGGCCGAGGGGTTTCAACAATTAGTACAAGATTACGGCTATAGTCATAATGAATTAGCTATAGCTGTGGGTAAGAGCAGAAGTCATGTGGCAAATTTATTGCGTTTGAATCAACTACCAGACTCTATTAAGCTAATGGTTAATAATGGTCAGCTTAGTATGGGGCATGCAAGATGTTTAATAGGCTTAGAAAATGCTGAATCTCTCGCAAATAAGATTATTGCAAATGGTTTAAATGTTCGTCAAACTGAGGAGCTGGTAAACAGTAAGCGTAAAAATGCTGATCAGGGTGAGGTTAAGAAAGAAACAATTATAGATGAAGATCTGGTAATGTTGGGACAATCACTAAGCGAAAAGTTTGGTGTAAAAGTTGTTATTGAAAATTCTTGGAATAAAGGTAAAATATCGTTCCATTATAATAGTCTAGAAGAGTTAGACTCTATTTTAACAAAGTTTAATTAAATATATGAAATTATTTTTAGATAGCGTAGATATTTTAGAAATTAAAGAGTATCACTCTTATGGTATAGTTGACGGGATTACAACTAACCCAACATTAATGTCTCAATCAAAATTAGGTTTTTGTGAAACGGTAAAACAAATTTCCAATTTGGTTGGTGAGCAAAGTGTAAGTGTAGAAGTGGTTTCTAATGATTTTGAATCTATGATCCAAGATGGAAAGAAAATTACTGAAATTGCAAATAATATAGCGATTAAGCTTCCTGTTACTTGGGATGGTTTAAAGGCTTGTAAATATTTTACCGACAAAGGATTCGGCGTAAATATGACATTATGTTTTTCTGCTAACCAAGCTCTGCTAGCTGCCAAAGCTGGTGCTACTTATATTTCACCATTTATCGGTAGATTAGATGATATTGATCAAGACGGAATGGAGTTAATCGAAGAAATTCGTACAATTTATGATAATTATAATTTTAAAACGCAAATATTAGCGGCCTCAGTTCGTACATTACAGCACGTCAAAGAGGCTGCTTTGTGTGGAGCTGATATTGCTACTATTCCGACTAAACTTATGTCACAGTTGTTATTTCATGATTTAACAAATAAGGGGTTAGAAAAATTTAATAATGATTGGGCTAAATCAGGGATAAAAATTTAAAAGATTTACATTTTTAATATTACACTATTACATATTAATAAATTAGGAAATTAGGAAAAGAAATGTCGTATCAATATACTTACGTAATGAAAGGTTTGAGTAAAACTATAAACGGTAAGGAAGTTTTAAAAGAAACTTGGTTATCCTTTTTGCCGGGTGCCAAAATTGGTATTATTGGTCATAATGGTGCCGGTAAGTCAACACTGATGAAAATCATGGCTGGTCTGGATAAAGAATATGAAGGAGAGGCTTTTGTTGCAGATGGAGTAAAAATTGGTTATTTACCCCAGGAACCGCATTTAGACAGCGGTAAAAACGTCTTTGAAAACATAATGGATGGCTTAGCGCAGAAAAAAGCTTTAATTGATGAGTTTAACGAGGTAAGTGCCAAATTTGCTGAAGAAATGACAGATGATCAAATGAATGATTTATTATCTAGGCAAGCGGAACTTCAGGAGTCAATAGACGCTTGCGATGGTTGGAGTATTGAAAGAGAGGTCGAAATTGCTATGAATGCTCTACGTTGCCCTCCAAAAGACTCTGACGTAACAAAAATTTCCGGTGGAGAAAAAAGAAGAGTGGCTTTATGTAAGTTATTGCTTGAAAAACCAGATATGATTTTGCTTGATGAGCCAACCAACCATTTAGACGCAGAGTCGGTGTCTTGGCTTGAAGGTTATTTGAAAGATTATAAGGGAACTGTAGTAGTTATTACTCACGATCGTTATTTTCTGGATAATGTTACAGAGTGGATATTGGAAGTTGATCGTGGTTCTTGTGTTCCATGGCATTCAAATTATTCAGCTTGGCTCAGGAAGAAGCAGGAAAAATTAGCAAGCGAGGAAAAAGAAGAAAGCGACCGTTCTAAGCAATTAAAACATGAGTTAGCGTGGATACAACAATCAGCTAAAGGACGGCAAGCTAAGGGTAAGGCAAGAATTAACGCGTATCAAGAATTATTAAATAAAAAACGTGATGTTGGCAATGGTACTGCGCAAATCATCGTACCAAACGGTCCTAGATTAGGAGATTTAGTTGTAGAGGTAAATAATTTATCTAAACAATTTGCCGGTCGTCAATTGTTAAAAGATTTTAGTTTTAGGGTGCCTCCTGGTGCGATTATTGGAATTGTGGGTCCTAATGGCGCTGGTAAATCTACCTTATTTAATATGATTACTAAAAAGATCGAACCAGATAGTGGGTCCATTTCTATAGGTGATACTGTAAAATTAGGTTATGTTGATCAATCACGAGATCATTTAGACGATAATAAAACAGTATGGGAAGAAATTTCTGAAGGGTTAGAGGTTTTAGATTTAGGTGATTTGTCGGTAAAAAGTAGGGCTTATTGTTCTGCTTTTAATTTTAAAGGGGCTCAGCAACAAAAGAAAGTAGGGCAATTATCTGGAGGTGAGCGTAATAGGGTGCACTTGGCCAAATTATTAAAAGAAGGAGCTAACGTAATTTTACTTGATGAGCCTTCAAACGATTTAGACGTTGATACTTTAAGAGCGTTAGAAGATGCAATTTTAGATTTTGCTGGCTGTGTGTTTGTTATTAGTCACGATCGTTGGTTTTTAGATCGAATTGCTACGCATATTATAGCTTATGATCAAGATGGAAGTGCTACTTGGTTTGAGGGTAATTATGAGGATTATAATAATTATATGACTAAGATTATGGGTAAAGATACAAAGAACCCTAAATATAAGCATAAAAAATTGGCTTAAATATAATTTTAAAATTGGTGCTTTTGACTGAGTCTTTGTATTAACGCTAATTTGCGGCAAAAGCAGGTAAAACTATACTAACGTGAACTTGCGGATAAGAAGATTTGCATATTATTTGCCTAAAATATCTATTTTGAAGCAAAAAACAACGTAAAAATGCTCACCTAGCTATGGCTACGCTCCGCTTTTTAGAACATTTTTTATTTAAAACTAGTTTATTTTATACAAAAATCTACTAAATTTCTTATCCGCAAGTTCACGTTATTAGGTTGTTTTAGTTAATACTGTACCAGACAGCAAGCTGCTTTAATTAGGTGAGTAAGATAAAATATGTCGTTATTTGAGTTTTTTGTTGTTGTGATTGTATTTTTCTTTGTTGCAAAGCCAAAAGATTTTTCGCAGATTATAACTCAATTTAAAAGGTTTCGTTTTTTTATAACAAAAACAAAACAAGAAATATTGACTTATTTTGATCCAATTGACGATATTAAAAAGTCGATTTTAGATGATTCGTTTAAAGATGAAACCCAGCTAGACCAAATAAATTTTTATTTAGAAAAAATATCTAATCTTGGTATTGAATATGAAGGAGAATATTCTCTTTCTTCAGTTAAAGATTTTTATAACAAAATTATCCAAGAAAAAATAAAAAACACATCTAATTCAACATAGTTTATTATGCATGGTGATTAAATTCTCTGTTTCAAAAACAAGAAGATAATCTGTTTATCGAGAATTAGAGTATCATAGCAATTACGATTTTGAATTATATATTAACCCCAGTTCGGAGTTTTATATAAGGTAACAAAAGTTTTTGTTATTAAAAGTA
>JAHDGL010000017.1 GCA_020627625.1 Alphaproteobacteria bacterium
TATTTACGCAAATAGAAAAAATGTATATTATGTTAATAAAATTCATTTTAAACTTAAATTTCTTTCTAAATTAATATGACCCTAGAAAATACTACCGAGCAAATAATTGTTACTGCAAGTGATGCAGATTTATCTATAATATCCTTAATAATGTCTTCAGATTTCATTGGTAAATCCGTGATCGCAATTCTTGTTTTAGCATCAATATGGAGCTGGGCTATAATAATTAGCAAATTACTAGACTATTCTGCAATTAATAGAAAAATGAAATCTTTTGAGAAATTATTTTGGTCCGGTCAGGCACTTGATTCATTATACAATAAGTTGAAAAATTCAGTTGATAATCCATTAACAGCTGTGTTTATTTGCGCTATCAAAGAATGTAAGGATAGCGAGAATAAAGACTATAAAAAATCGCATATATTAGGTTTTGACTATAAAGAAAGAATCATAGAAGCAATGCAGCTTGTGCGCAACCGTGAAATAGAGAAGCTAGAAACTAAATTAGGCTTTTTAGCGACAGTTGGTTCATCTGCACCATTTATAGGGTTGCTTGGGACTGTATGGGGAATTATGCATAGTTTTCAATCTATTGCATCTTCACAAAATACTAGCTTAGCTGTTGTTGCACCAGGTATTGCCGAGGCTCTGCTTGCAACTGCAATTGGTTTATTTGCTGCAATTCCTGCAAGTGTTTTTTATAATTATTTATCTTCTAAAATTGATAATATAAATAATCAAATTGATGATTTTATTATTGAATTAGGGCTATTAATTACTAGGGCGGCAGATAAATCTACTGATAAAGAAACAAGGTAATAAATAAATTAAAAAATAACTACAATCTAATTCAATTAATTTTACTGTAAAAGTGATTATGAAAAACAGAGAAAGACGTAGAAGAAAGAAATTAATTAGTGAAATTAATGTCACTCCTATGGTAGATGTAATGTTAGTATTATTAATTATTTTTATGATTACGGCTCCTATGCTAGTTGCTGGAATTAAAGTTGATTTACCAGAAACAGAATCAAAAGCCATTTCAGAACAATCTAAACCATTAGTAATTACTATAGATAAAACGGGTGATATATTTATATTTGAAACAAAAATAGAGGCGCAAAACTTAGTTGATAAATTAAAAGAAATCACTAAAGAAAAAATAGATACAAGAATTTTTGTCAGAGGAGATAAAAACGTTTCTTATGGTGCGGTTGTTGATGTAATAGCGCATATTCAAAATTCAGGATTTACAAAGGTTGCATTAGTTTCAGATATAAAACAAAAATGAAAAAGCAAATAGACAAAAACTGGCAAGGATCTCTTGGATTATCAGTTATTTTACACATAATATTGATATTTATATTTTGTTTTGGTCTGCCATCTAGCTTTGTAAAACCTCAAAAAGAGAGAGAGGCTATGACATTTGAAATATTACCATTGAGTTCTATTACAAACGTTAAAACTGAATCTAAATCTCGCGAAAAAGAAAAGAAGGCTAAAAAATCAAGAAAAATCGTTAAAAGTAGCCCGAAGCCTAAAAAGTTGAAGCCTAAGATGCCTAAGGTGCCTAAGGTCAAAAATCCCCAAACTAAGAAACTAGAGTCTAAAGCTGAACCAAAAAAACAAGAGCTGCAAAAGAAAAAAATAGCAAAAAAAACTACTAAACAAATTCAGAAAAAAGAAATCATCCCAGAAAAACAGAAAAAAAACAAAACTAAAACTAAAACTAAAACTAAAGCACCTCCTGCTGTTCAAAAGAAGACAGAAGATACAATAGATTCCATTTTAAAGAATTTAGAAAAAGATTCAGAAGGGGATAACGCAAAAACAAATATTAAAAGTCACACTAAAAAAACTGAAGGTGAAAAAGATGCTTGGGGTGATTATGATGATGAGCATCCATTGTCAATCAGCGAAGAGCTTTGGATCAAAAATCAAATGAGGAAATATTGGCGTATTCCTGCTGGGGCTAATAATTTAGATCAAATAAAGATATTTATGCATATTACCCTTAAGAAGAGTGGTGTTATTGATAGTATCACGGTAACAGACATACAATGTCCTGCTAACTCAAAAATAATGTGTAAATCTATAGAAGAAAGCGCATTAAGAGCTATTAAAAAAGCAAGTCCACTTGAAAAATTAAAGCCAGAGAGATATGATTCTTGGAAAGAGTTTGATTTAGAATTTGATCCGACTCTCTAAACGCGAATAAAGGATATTTTGAATTTAAATATAAAAAAACTATGAAAAATTATTTTATTGCAATTATTGTTATTATTTTCTCAACAATTAGCTTTGGTAAAACTATTCGCATAACAGATGGTCATTCTGAAGCAATTCCATTTGCGATTAATAATTTTACAAATACTAATCCAGATACAAATACTAATCCAGAAGATTCAAAAATAGCTAAAAATATTATAAAAGTTATTAGTAATGATTTAAATAAATCTGGAATATTTAGGTCTATTTCTCAGGCTGCTTTTATTGAAAATAAAACAGGGGTTAACTACACACCATTATTTGCTGCCTGGCAACAAATAAATGCTAATTTACTAATTAATGGAGAAATAACTCGTAGCTATTCTAATAAATTAAAAATTAAATTTATAGTGTGGGATACGATTCTAGAAACTAAAATGATTAGCCAATCTTTGGAATTAGACGGAACTCTTTGGCGCAGAGCGGCGCACAAAATATCGGATGCAATATATAAAAAAATCACTGGCTATGATGGTTATTTTAACACTAGAATTGTATATGTATCTGAAAATGGCGATTATTTAAAACGTAAAAAACGTCTAGCCATAATGGATTATGATGGCGAAAATCATAAATATTTAACAGATGGATCGGACTTGGTTTTAACTCCAAGATTCTCACCAGATGGAAAATATATTTTATATCTGTCTTATAAAAATGATATCCCGCAAGTACATATGTTGAGTTTGCGTAGTGGAAAAAGCAAACTTGTAGGAAAATTTAAAGGCATGTCTTTTGCCCCTAGATTCTCACCAGATGGAAAGCATGCTGTTATGTCAATTGCTAAAGATGGGCAAACACATATTTACGAATTGAATTTAAGAAATAAAAATATAAAACAACTTACAAAAGGTAACAGCATCAATACTTCGCCTAGCTACTCGCCGGATGGCAAAAAAATAGCTTTTAATTCTGATCGTTATGGATCCCGTCAAATTTTTGTAATGAATCGAAATGGAAAAAATAAAAAACGTATTAGCTTTGCTGGTGGTTCTTATGCAGAGCCAAATTGGTCTAGTAAAAATTATCTTGCCTATACGAAAATTAGTCGAGATCATGGCTTTACTATTGGTGTAATGCAACCAGAAGCAAGTGAAGAAATAAACACTGAACGTTTGATAGCTAGTGGTTATTTGGTAGAAAGCCCTGCATGGTCTAGCAATGGCAGAGTAATGTTATTTACGAAGGGTTTTAGACCAAGAGGCAGTAGAGTAAAGGGTTTAAATCGTATATATACTATAGATTTTACTGGTAATAACGAGCAAATTATTCCAACTCCGCACGATGCATCTGATCCTGATTGGTCTAGACCAATAGATTAATTGTGCGTATATATATAGTAAATAAAGTTTGTGTATTTTTTTAGTGAAGTTAATTTTTTAATTTATTAGCAAGTTGATATATAAATTTACGGCTGAATTTATTTTTGTATTTTGCAAAAATTATATCAGAGGCAGTTTTTGCTGTTTTGCCTTCTTTTAAAATTAAAGATATTTCTTTTTCTAAAAGAGATTCAGAGATTCCTAAATCATTATTACCCGTGATGGTAAGCACTATCTCGCCTCGAGGCAAATGCGACTTATAATAATCTATTAATGTGGATAATTTTGCGGATTTTGACTCTTGATGTATTTTTGTTAGCTCTCTTGCAATATTAGCTTCTCGGTTACCTAATATCTCTAAGGCAGCTTCTAGAGTATGGACTAAACGATTAGAACTCTCATAGAAAACTAAACTTGTATTCAGTAATTTATATTCTTCAAACAACTTCTTTTTTTTCTCATAAGTTTTTGGAATAAAGCCTAAAAACGTAAATTTATCTGTAGGCAAACCGGATAATGCAAGAGCGCTAATTAATGCGCACGCACCAGGAATAACATCAACATATAAATTATTTAACCTTAATTCTCTTACCAATTTATATCCAGGATCAGAAATAAGTGGAGTTCCTGCATCGGAAACTAAACTTATTATTTTCCCTTCTAGAATAAAATTCTTTATGGAGTTACGTAATTTATCATCACTCTTGTCGTTGTATATTTTTAAACAAGTCTTTATATTATGTTTTGCTAGTAATTTACTAGTGACTCTGGTATCCTCACAAAGAATAAAATGAGAATTTTTTAAGGTTGTTAAAGCACGCAATGTTATGTCTTCTAGATTACCAATGGGTGTTGAAACAATATATAATCCGGCTTGAAAATTCACTTAAAATATACCTCTTAGATTTTTATTGGAGAATTATTTATGTTTAATATAAAACAAAAATTTTTAAAATTCACTATTTCTTTTGTTGCATTGCTTTATATTTGTGGGTGTAAACAAGTACAAAACTTATCTAATAACGAAACAAACCTTAGAGACCACATAGTAAATATTGCTATTTTAATGCCAACGTCCGGACCAAAACAACATCTAGGAAAAGAATATATTCAGATGATAAAAATGGGATTATCAGATGGAGCAAAAACTAAAATGAGGGTTACTTCTTATGATGCAGCTAACAAGGGTAAGCTTAATGAATCATTAGAAAAAATTTTTGATGCAGGTACTGATATAATAATTGGTCCAATACACTCTAGCGCTGCAAAAATTATTAGAAGTAAAATAAAGGGTAAAACTGCAATAGCATTATCATTCTCTAATGCAGCAGAGCTAGCTGATGAACAATTATTTATTTTTGGTCATGAGCCAATACGTCAAATAGAATCTTTAACTAACTATTTTCTAGAGAATAATTACAAAAACTATATTGCGCTATTGCCATCGGGGAAACGCTCTATTTTGATAGGAAAAATAATACAAGATATAATCCATAATATTAACGGTAATACAATTAATGTAGAGTTTTATGAAAGCTCTCCAGAAAGTATAACTAAATCTGTAAAAGCCATTTCAGACCAAGTGGATAATTTGAATGAGAACGATTTTAATCTAACAAAGCCAGTAATTTTAATCGCAGATGATGCTGCAACGCTCCAAATATTATATGATAGTGCACGTAATTATGGATTAGATAAAAAAGCAGTTATTGCAGGTGATAATAGAGTCGATATTGATTCAACGCACCCCCTAAATATAACATTCACAGGGTCATTAAATATTATAAATTCAGATATTATAGCACGCGCAAAAGAAGCTGGTGTTCAACATGTTTCTTCTATACATGCAATTGCTTATGATGCTGGAAAAATGATTGGCAATAATATTGGTGCAAGGTTTAATAAGATACAATTTTTAAATAGAATGAACTCACCAGAAAAATTTATTGGCTTATCTGGAGATATTCATTTTGTTGATTCTATAGCACAACGCCAATATCAAATTATAAGAAAGCAAAATGGTAGATACATATTGATCAGTAACGATAAATTAAATGATAATTTTAATCTAAACTAAGATTTAAAGTATTGGTAAAAATGAAGGTTCAAAATTTTGAGTCAATCAATTTGAGATTCTTTGTGGTGATTTTAAATAAGATTTATACAGAGCATAAATTTTACAATTTACACAAACAAATTGATTGACTCAAATAATGCTTTTTATCGAATCATTTGAAAAAATTCTTGGCGTTTCTCAGACTCTTGTTCGTATATACCGGTGAAATGAGTCGATTCCATAACTGCTTTTGTTTTCATAACACCTCTGTTAACCATGCAGCTATGAGACCCTATCACCTTAATTGCAACTCCTTTAGGTTGTAGCCTCTCTTGAAGGGTTTTAGCAATATCAGCTGTCATTTTTTCTTGAATTTGCAGGCGTTTTGAGAACATATCCACCAATCTAGCTAATTTACTAATACCTAATACAACATTATTAGGTATATAAGCAATATCAACAGTACCAGAAAAGGGTAGCATATGATGTTCGCATGTTGAGTTGAAATCAATAGATTTTAACAAAATTACATTATTATATTCACTAACATCAGTAAAGCGTCTATCTAGAATTTTATCGACTGAATCATTATATCCAGCAAATAATTCATTGTAGCTTTTAATCACCCTATAAGGTGTATCTATTAAACCTTCGCGATTTACATCTTCACCAATATAGCTTAATAAGGTCTTAACTGCTTCTTCTGCTTGCTGTTTAGTTGGTCGCATCTTATATATTTGCCTTAGTTAATTTATCGTTTTAAAAAGAATACAGATTTTTAACACAAATATACACAAATATCAAGCCACCAATTATAGCAAACATACCTCCAATACCTACCATTCCCATGTAAATCTTGGCAGATAAAGCAATATCGCTATTTGTTGTTTTTCTTAAAACCCCATAGCCACCAGCTAGCGCAAGACCTGTTATATGTATAATTTGTCCAGTAGTGAGTGTTATTATTTGCCAGGAAGCAAATTTTTTATCCAAATGTACCTTGATAGGGTTTGTATTGTCTGTATATTCATCGTTATTTTTAACATTTCTGTATCTATCATTTTTTTGTAGTTTATTTGGAAACAAACCAGAAAATAAACAGTTAACAACTCCTCCTAAATAATTGATATTTGTCTGTATATTGCTATAAAAACAAAATATATAACAAAATCCCATGAAAGCTATAGTGATGCCAACAATTGTTCCATGATAATGCGCCGGAATAGTAACATTTACTCCAGAAATTATAGCCC
This sequence comes from Alphaproteobacteria bacterium, assembly GCA_020627625.1. Lineage (GTDB taxonomy): Bacteria > Pseudomonadota > Alphaproteobacteria > Rickettsiales > Rickettsiaceae > Megaera_A. Next base: position 6,900 of record JAHDGL010000017.1, read on the forward strand.
CTATTGCACCACCAGATAAAAATAATATGATTGATGCAATAAATGTTATAGGAATAAATTTAGGTAAATTCGTCTTGTTGTTAATAATTATTTTATAATCTTGCGCTAATTCTAGCAGTAGTGTACTTATAAAAATTATTGGAGCTACCCCGCCAGTATAAATCATATGTAATGTAAAAAATTCTTTAAAAATACCATCTTCAATATTATATCTATAATGACCTATGAATATAGTCAGGCTTAATATAAAATTTAATATAAATAGCATTTCATATACGGAAAAATATAATACCCGACCACCTCTCATGTTTTCTGCTAAAATAAGCAATATTAGCATAAATATTTGAGTGTAAATAAATTGTAACAAATGCCCACCGCTCCAGAAAAGCATTTCGTAATAAAAATCAATATCAAGTGGTACTATATCACTTAATTTATCAAGATTTATAAAAGATAAAAGAAAGCAAACCCATGTGCAAATAAACATCACAGCAGAGGTGAGCTTTACGATTTTCATTATTCTTTGTCCATAATTTGATATATTACAATTGTTGTGATTATCATTTTCAATAAATATATTAATTATAGTATTAATAGATAAAATTAGTATCACTATTCCAAACAAGCTAATACCTACTATAAAAACGATATTTTCTAGCATAGGAATATAATTATTCATTATGGGAGTGGATTCTGGATATAATGGGCTTAGAGTCATCAGAATCATACCTGTGCAACCAATATATGCCAGTAGTGAGTCTAGTTCAGTTAGTTGGTTTGATTTATTTTTAATAATAGAAAAACTCCATAAACAACAAGTTATTGATAATAGCCAGACTAGTACTGATAAATTTACATGTACGACTAAAGCAGATTTAAATACAGATTTATCAGAAAAAAAATGACTTAATTGAGGTGTCCTGAGTATTACTAATATTATCGAATATAATCCAGATATTCCTAGAGCGATAATTCCATTCTTAAGCCATATTAAGGCGCTGTTATTGTTCATTTGTTGAATTAATTCCTTATTTCTTATCCTAAATTCGCGTTTTTACTTTAAAAGTTTTGCGATGGTGTATGCTCATCCCATGTTGCATTATTGTATTTATATGTTCTTTTGTGCCATACCCAGAATTTTTATGCCATTTATACTCTGGGAAATCTAAAGACAATTTATCCATAATTTGATCTCTTGTTACTTTTGCAACAATCGAAGCAGCAGCAATTGAAATTGATTTATCATCACCTTTTATTATGCTATGAAAATTTTTATCAGGAAACCTCATATTACCATCAACCAAAGCAATATCTGGTTTTATTTTCATGGAAGAAATTGCTAATATACAAGCTTTTTTGGTTGCTTCTAAGATATTAATCTTATCAATCTCATTAGGAGATACTATACCAACTGACCACTCATAAATATTAGTAATTTTTTGATAAAGATCTTCTCTTTTTTGTTTTGATAATTTCTTAGAATCGCGGATTCCAGTAATAATATTTGTTTGATCTATGATTACCGCAGCTGCAACTACAGGGCCAGCAAGAGGCCCTCTGCCTGCTTCATCAACGCCTGCGATAATTTTTTGCCCATATTGTTTTTCTATTTCTAGATTAGTCATATCAATTCCCATTTCAAATTATATATTAGCATTTTGCAGGTTATTAATTTATTTATTTAGTTCTTGTCGTTGATACATAAGATATGGCTGCAATAGCTGCGATTTCTGATCTAAGCACTGAATTGCCTAGACTAATTGTAGTCATGTTTTTAGATGATTTTATAGTGTTTATTTCAGCATCAGAAAACCCCCCTTCTGGTCCAATTAATATAGCAGTGTTTGACTCTATCTTATTGATATTTGATATATTATTATCAATATTTTCCGACTCAATTGCCGCAATAATTTGATTAAAATTATTATTTATACAAAAATCAGATAAATTCATTACTGGTAATAATTTTGTAGGTAAAAATCTTTCACTTTGTTCTGTTGCTTGAATAATACATTTTTCGACTCTATCTTTTGCTATTTTTTTATATTGAGTGCGCTCAGAAACTATAGGTATAATTTGCGAGGTTCCTAGTTGTACTGCTGCTTTAATTGCTTCAAGCATGCGATCTGGTTTTATTATGCACATTGCAAGGGAAAGTGGTTTTTCCTTTATAACAGAACGTAGCAATGATTGTATCAAAATTTCTAGTTCAGAACGATTTATTTTTATTATTTTTACTAAATACTCACCATCTATAGAATTAAAAATCCTAAATGCTCCAGAGTTACGTAGCCGCATAACTGATTTTAAATAATGAAAATTATCATCTTTAATTTTTATTATTTGATTTTTTGATAAGCGCTCATTAATATATATTCTTGTTAAATCAGAAAATTTCATTATGGGTTTATGGCTAGTTTATATATAAATAATTATTAAAAATGAAAAATAATATAAAAGATAATACATCAAACTTGAATCAAATCTCAAGCAAAAAAAAGTTACAAGAATTTGAGAGACAAAAAGGCAAACAGGAATTGCAAAAAGAATTACAGAAAGCTGAATTGCAAGAAGAGTTTGGGGGGCGAGGGGGGCTTGAGCCAACAAGATATTCTGATTGGGAAAGTAAAGGACGTGTGTCTGATTTTTAAAGTGACTAATTGAAATAACTAGAAAACAACTCGAAGAATAGTTCGGACCAAATAATTATAGTGAATCAAAGAATGCTACAATATTTGCAATAATATATTATGAAATCTGTGTTTTTAATTATCAAAAGAATAGCAAAAATCATAAATTTGCAATTATCATATAACATTTTACGTCTGCGTTTTATTTTCTCTAAATTTCAAAATTTGTGTAATCAAAAATATAATTTATTTTCCCAAGGATTAAGTCGCGTATTAAATTGTTCATTACATAGCTTAAAAAATAATATTTTAAATAAATCCATATTCTCTTGGAATTTAAATTATTATACCGCATATTTACGCACACAAATAGTTATCATAGGTTTTTTATTGGTTTTTGTTATAATCATCGTTCGTTTATTGTTTATTGCTTATAGTGGTAATGTTTCTAATAGCGGCAATGTTGAAATCAATAAATCATCAAAAAAATTAAATATATCGAATATTGATAGGTTTGATATTACCGATAGAAATCATAATTTATTAGCTGTTAATTTGCCCGGTGCATCTTTATATGCAAATCCCAGGAAAATTATTGATCCAAATCTGGCTGTTGAGAAATTACAAACAGTGTTTCCCAAATTAGATAAAAAAAATATCCTTGCTAAATTAAAAGGTAACAAAAATTTTGTTTGGATTAAAAGGGATATTACGCCTCAAGAGCATGAAAAAATACATAATTTAGGAATGCCTGGTTTTGACTTTGAGCGTGAACAAAAAAGAATATATGCGTACGGTAGTTTGCTATCACATGTTATTGGTTACGTAGGGCGTGATCTTAATGGTCTTGCTGGGCTTGAGAAATATTTTGATAAGTTTCTTACTTCTCAGGAGGAGCAGAAAATGCAAGAAGACCAAAACCCTTTGAGCGATTCTCTTAATCTTTCGATTGATGTTAGAGTACAAAATATATTGAGTGAAGAAATCGATAAAACAATGAAGAAGTTTAGTGCAAAGGGTGCTGCCGGTATAATAGTTGATCCAAATAATGGTGAGATTATAGCATTAGTTAGCAAGCCGGATTTTGATCCTCATTATCCGGGAAAAGCCTCTCCTGAGCAATTATTTAATATGGCCACGCAAGGTGTATATGAACTGGGCTCTGGTATGAAAGCAATAACTATGGCTATAGGTTTTGATACGGGCGCTACATCTATGCAAGATGCTTATGATTTAACCTATATGAAAGTTAATGGTTTTCAGTTAAAAGATACTTATCCGGTAAAAGGTTGGCATAGCGTGCCTTATATTTTTCTTAAATCTAGCAATATTGGCGTAACCCAGATTATGTTCGAAATTGGTAGTAAAAAATTAGTGGAATATTGGCAAAAGCTTGGGCTTGTTGATCGTGCACAAATTGAATTACCAGAGCGTGCAAGACCTTTATTTCCTAAGGAAAAGGATTTAACAGATTTAAGCTTGACTACAATATCTTATGGCTACGGTATTTCAGTTAGTCCGCTACATTTTATGCAAGCTATGGTTCCGATAATCAATGGGGGTATGATGTATCCACTAACGTTATTAAAACAGGATGATAATCAAATGCCGATTGGCAAAAGGGTGCTCCAAGAAAAAACTTCAATTGCAATGCGCAAATTGATGAATTTAACAGTTACCAAAGGCACTGGCTCTAAAGCTAAAATAAATGAATATTATGTAGGGGGCAAGACCGGAACGGCTAATATTGCATCAGGAGGTAAATATGATAAAACTCGTAGAATCTCATCATTTTTTGGAATTATTCCTGCCTCAGATCCTAAATATATGATATATATTGTTTTTAATGAACCAAAAGGCATTAAAGAAACATTTGGTTTTGCTGGTGGTGGTTGGACTGGGGCGCCAACAGTGGGCGCTGTTTTTAAAAGAATGATCGCACTATATGGGATAGACAAACCCGATGAATCAAGTAAAGAAGTACAAGAATTAATTGATGTCAAATATAAAATACAATAATCAAGAAAAGTCTGATTTACGTAAAATTTTATCTGAGAATAAAGTAAAAGGAATTAGTATTGATTCACGCAAGATAAAACAAAATGACGTGTTTTTTGCTATTCGAGGAGAAAATTTTGATGGTAATCAATATATAGACACTGCCCTAAAAAAAGGAGCATCTCTAGTGTTTACGGATAATCTTTCCAAAGCGACACAAAATTCAAGAATTATATTTACTCAGGATATTAGAACAACTTTAAGCTTTGTTGCTGAAATATTATATCCTATTTCTTTTGAAAATATTATAGCCGTTACTGGAACTAATGGCAAAAGCTCTGTAGTTTCTTACGTGTATCAGATATTAGCGTTATTAGGTAAAAATGCCGCTATGATCGGGACTTTAGGTGTAGAATCTACAGAGGCTATTGAGTCTGCAAAGGTTATTGAGCCTAAAGAAGGTGTTTCATCTACAGAAAGCGCGGAATGTAAGGATAGCGTTTTTTTGAATAAAAATTCTTCAGGAGCCAATTCTTCAGATATAAATTTTTCTCTAACTAATAATAATTTAACCACACCAGATATAGTAACTTTACATAAAACACTGCACATTTTATCAAAAATGAAAGTAGAGAATATTGCTTTTGAGGCTTCTAGTCATGGTTTGTTGCAGAAAAGATTAGGGCAAATCAAAGTTAAAACCGCGGCTTTTACGAGTTTCTCAAGAGACCATTTAGACTATCATCATACGATGGAAGATTATTTAAAAGCAAAACTCATTTTATTTACGGATCATTTATTACCAGGTTCTGAGGTAGTGATTAACTCAGATATGATGTATTTTGATTTGGTAAAAGAATTTCTAATAAAAGAAAATATCTCATATAGCTGTGTTGGCCTAGAAAAAAATAAAGTTGGCAGTAACCTAAGAGGTGCAGATGCAGATGAAAAAGACATAAAAATTATAAAAAACCAGCAATCAATTACTGGGCAAGATGTTTTCTGCAAATTTGCAGAAAAAGAATATAATTTTAATACTAATATTATTGGCTCTTTTCAGGCAAATAATTTGTTAATAGCTGCAAAATTAGTACATAATCTTGCCATTAAATCAGTTGATTTTACATCCATTATTAATATCCTACATAAGATTAAACCAGTTACAGGAAGATTACAAAGAATCACTAAACCAAATGCAGATTTCCAAATTTTTGTTGATTATGCTCATACGCCAGATGCATTAGAGAAATCATTGCAGGAGCTGCAAATATTAAAACAAGCTCCTGGTAGACTATATGTAATATTTGGTTGTGGTGGCGATAGAGATAGTTCAAAAAGGCCTATTATGGGACAAATAGCTGCAAAAAATTCTGATTATGTAATAGTTACTGATGATAATCCTAGAAATGAGGATGCAGTTAAAATTAGGAACAATATTATAGCGGGTATAAAGAAGTCAGATTCTAATTCCTATCAAGAAATAGGTGATAGAAGAGAGGCAATAATAAATATTATTTCAAAATTAAGAGAAAATGATATATTATTAATAGCCGGTAAGGGGCATGAGAATTATCAAATTATCGGTAATGATAAAATAGAATTTAGCGATATTAAGATAGCCGAAGATGCTATTTGAGAATATTTAAGGCAAAAAGCATAAAAATCAATGCTTTGGAAAGAGTCTGCGACAATTTGAAAAGAGCCTGCGACAAAAATATAAATAGAATCAAATTATAATAATAGAATTATTAAAAAAATAAAATCAAAAATAAATTAAAATGATTTGGACAGCAAAGCAAATTGAAGATGCATTATCAATAAAAATTAAATCTGATATTAATGATAAAAATAAAGCTAGCTATGGTAGGGTTGAGTTTAATTCGCAAAATATCAAAGAGGGAGATATATTTATTGCTCTGCCTGGTCGGCGTGATGGTCATGAATTTGTTGCAGATGCATTAAATCGTGGAGCGAGTGCTGCGATTATTTCAAAAAACATACCAGATTTCCTAGAGAAAGATTTTCCAAAAAATAAATTGATTAGAGTGGATAATACATTAGAATCCCTGTCTTTACTTGCTGAGTATAAAAGAAATAAATCTAATGCAAAGATTATCGCAATTACTGGTAGCGTGGGCAAAACAAGTACAAAAGAGGCGATTCGAGTAATGTTAGAGCCTTATGGTAATGTCCATGCGAGTTATGGAACATTTAATAACGCTTTAGGAGTTGACTTGACTTTAGCTTCTATGCCAGATAATACAGATTATGCAATTATTGAAATGGGAATGAATTCCAAGGGAGAGCTAAATGAATTAAGCAATCGAGTAACTCCAGATATTGCACTAATTACAACAATATCAGAAGGGCATTTAAAATTCTTTAATTCAGTTGAAGAAATAGCAGATGCAAAATGTGAGATTTTTGCGGGTTTAGATATTAATAAAGCTATTGCCATAATAAATCGTGATATAGATTTATATGAGCATTGTTTGCATAATATAGATGTTACTAGAATAAAACATATACAAACATTTGGAAAATCAACGGAATCAGGGGTAAGATTTGTATCTCATGAAATTATCGATAATGATAGTACTAGGCTAGTTTATGAAATTGACAAAGATTTTGTAGAATTAATAGTTAAAGATATCATACCTATTCATTTGGCTGAGAATTTTGCTGCTGCATTTGCTGTAGTGGGAGCTCTTGGTTTAGATGTGGATTTGTCTGTTAATGCTATTTCTAATTTTAAAGTAATATTAGGAAGAGGTAGTTTAGCATCTGTAAACAGAGAAGGTAAATCATTTAAAATAATATGTGATTATTATAATTCTAATCCGCAATCGTTACAGGCTTCTCTAGAGCATCTTGCGCAATTTGATAATAGTAAAAAAACAGCAATTTTAGGTGATATGAATGAGCTAGGAGAGGCTGAGTTAAGTTTACATCAAAAAATGATACCTTATATTGAAAATTCTGGAATATCAAAATTATTTTTAGTTGGCAATATAATGCCAAAAATAAAAAATGATATATCAAAAAATATATTAGTTTTATCTTATAAAAATGTTGATGATTTAATCCAAGATATAGATCGATATTTAATACAAAGCACAGATCATCATATTCAAGACGAAGAATTAATATTAATAAAAGGTTCCAGAAGTTTGAAACTTGAAAAATTAGCGCAATATTTAGGAGTTCACGATGTTTTATAATCTTTTATCGCCTTATGCGCATAGTTCGCATATAGCAAATTTATTTACTTATATTAGTTTCAGAAGTGGTATTGCTATTTTATTCAGTATGATTATCTGTTTATTAATGGGTCCTAAATTAATTTCATATTTGCGTAACTTGCATAAAAATGGGCAGCCAATTCGAGAAGATGGTCCTAAGACTCATATTGATAAAGCTGGAACGCCGACAATGGGTGGGATAATGATTTTAACTTCAACCATTATTTCAACATTATTATTTGCGAATTGGGCTAATCCTTATATATGGATTTGTTTATTTGTTTTGATAAGTTTTGGTGCTTTAGGATTTCTTGACGATTATAAAAAAGTGAGTAAAAATAATCATTACGGTATTAGCGGAAAAATGAAGTTAGCTATACAGTTTTTAGTTAGTGTTGTTGTTTTTATTGCTATCCAATATTATATGGACCCAAAATATGCAAATTTATTGACATTTCCATTTTTTAAGATTTTTTTTATTGATTTGGGGTATTTTTATATTCCATTTATTATGATAGTAATAATTGGTTCCTCTAATGCTATTAATTTAACAGATGGTTTAGATGGGTTAGCAATTGGTACAACAGCAATTGCAATTGCATCATTTGGTTTGATTGCTTATTTAGTTGGGCATAATATTTATTCTCATTATTTACAAATAATTTACATACCGCATGTTGGAGAGCTTACGGTTCTATGTTCTGCTATTATTGGTAGCTCTCTTGGTTTTTTATGGTATAATGCACGTCCGGCTGAAATATTTATGGGTGATACTGGTAGCTTATCACTTGGGGGTGTTTTAGGTACGATTAGTGTAATTACTAAACATGAGCTAACTTTGGCTATAGTAGGCGGAGTATTTGTTTTAGAAACATTATCGGTGATAATCCAGGTTTTATATTATAAAAAGACTGCTGGTAGACGAGTTTTTTTAATGGCACCATTGCATCACCATTTTGAAAAGAAAGGTTGGGCTGAATCTAAAGTGGTTATTAGGTTCTGGATTTTAGCAATTATTTTTGCATTTATTGGTCTTGCTTCACTAAAATTAAGGTAATAAATGTTAGGAAAAAATCTAAAGCGTTTACCTATAACAGGTGATGGGCAAAAATTATTTGTAAAAAAGATATTTAGAACATTGCAAGGGGAGGGGCCATATGTGGGCATTCCTTCTGTGTTTATTCGTCTTGGTGGGTGTAATTTAGCTTGCAGTTTTTGCGATACTGAATTTGAAAATTATCACGAAATTGCTTTGCCCAAGATAATAGAATCAGTAAAAAATTTAAGCGTAAATAATCAAAATAATGATGCTATAAATAACAGCGCTAAAAATAGTAATAACCCAAGCAATTCTTCGATTAAATTGGTTGTTATAACTGGAGGTGAACCTTTTCGTCAGCCAATTGCTAATTTATGTCAGTCTTTGTTGGATTTGGATTTTCAGGTGCAAATAGAAACAAATGGTACTTTATTTAGAGAGATTCCAAAAGCTGTAGATATTGTTTGTTCACCAAAAATTTCTAATAATAAATATTTGTCAATTAGAAAAGATTTGCTACCAAGAATAACAAGCTTTAAATTTTTAATCTCTAGTAATATCCATGGCTACGACATAGTTCCAGAATTGGGTCAAGCTGAGTATAATATTCCAGTATTTGTACAAGCTATGGATGAATATGATAGTAAAATTAATTTAGCTAACAAAAAAATGGCCGTTAATTTAGCCATTGACAATAATTACCGTCTATCTTATCAAATACATAAGGATCTTGGTATAGAATAAATATAAATATAAATAAGTGATAACATGAATAAAAAAGCGGTTATATTAGTAAGCGGGGGAATAGATTCCTCAACAGTTCTTGCTATGTTAAGAAAAGAAAATTTTGATATTTATGCAATTAGTTTTAATTATGCACAGAATCATATTATAGAGTTAAATAAAATTAAAAAATTTATTACAAAATATAATGTTAAAGATCATCGTATAATAAATTTAGACTTATCTGCCTTTAGATCTTCTGCCTTAGTTGCAGATGATATTGATGTTCCAAAATATAATACAGCAGATGATTTGGGAAATAAAATACCGGTAACTTATGTTCCAGCTAGAAATACTATATTTTTAAGCTATGCGCTTGGTTATGCAGAGACTATTGGTGCTCATAATATATTTATAGGAGCTCATATGACAGACTCAGCTAATTACCCAGATTGCAGGAGTGAATATTTAGAAAGCTACGAGAAAATGGCAAATCTTGCTACTAAGTTTACTACAGAGGGTGAAGAAATTTCTATAGTTGCTCCGTTGATTAAAATGTCAAAAACAGAAATTGTAGCACAAGGCTTAAAGCTTGGAGTTGATTATTCAGATACGATTTCTTGTTATGACCCAAGTGACAAAGGTCTCTCATGCGGGAAATGCCATGCGTGCTTAGTGCGTCTTAAGGCCTTTGCAGATAATGGTGTTAAAGATCCAGTATCTTATATTAAACAGGAGTCAGAATAGGGAGCTATATAAGGGAGGTATTATTTGTGAATACACAATTTTTCTTAGATCCTTTTCCAGTGCTAGATGCGAAAGATATAGTTTTACGTAAAATTAGAAATAGCGATGCTCAAGATTATTTTAATTATATGAGCAGAGATGAAATGAAGGCTTTTTTAACAGAAGATAACATACCTAGGGATTTACAAGAGGCTAAAAAAGAAGTAAAATATTGGAGTGATTTATTTATTGATAAAAGAAGTATATATTGGGCTATAGCTCTTAAAGAAAACGATAAAATTATTGGCACAGCTGGTTTTAATTTTATTTCTTTTGCTAATTTACGTGGGGATATTAGTTACGATTTAGATCCGAATTATTGGGGTAGGGGTATTATGTTTAGGTCTATCAAAGCAATATTATCATTTGCAGATCAAATTCTTAGACTAAAGAGGATTCAGGCAACAGTGATTACTAACAATAATCGATCTATTAATATGTTAAATAAATGTGGTTTTCATCAAGAACGGTTGTTAGAGAAATATGAATTTGTAGATGGAAAATATAAAGATTATTATATGTATGGAAGAATTTCACCTTCTGTAACGCAAACTTAGGATAACTGTAAGCTATGGAGAAAAAAAGCTTAGCAGATTTTTGTATAGGTTGGAAATTTTTAGTACAAAATAATTTTCAAAAAACGAAAAATATCCGTAGATATTTCGCTGAAGTTTGTACATTTTTTAAAAAATATTATATCAAATTAAATTATCTATTATGAACAAATTACCTATATTATATAGTTTTGTACGTTGTCCTTACGCAATGAGAGCCAGAATGTCTTTGCTTGCGGCTAATATAAATTGTGAATTGCGTGAAATTGATCTTAAAAACAAATCTCCATATTTTCTTGAAATTTCAGCAAAAGGCACAGTGCCTGTTCTTTGTCTCGAAGATGGTATGGTAATAGATGAAAGTCTAGATATTGTTAATTATGCATTAGGGGCCAATATTCCTTCTGATCAAAAGCAAAAAACTATGCAGATTATAGATGATAATGATACTGAGTTTGTTAATTTAGTTAAAATATGTAAGTACCCAAAACGTTATCCTGATGATTCTCCAGAATTTTCCAAAAACCAAATAGAAGAAAAGTTTTTATCAAAATATGAGTCTATGCTTGAGGGGCAAAGCTTCTTCTTCGGCGATAAAAAATCTTTTTTAGATATTGCGATACTGCCATTTATTCGTCAATTTTCTATAGTTTATCCAGATTGGTTTTTTGCAAGTAAGTATAAAAACGTAATCTCTTGGCTTAATTTATTTACAAAAGAGGATCAGTTTACAAAAATAATAATGCGTAAAAATAGGCCTTGGCAAGAAAATGATCAGCCTGTTTTTTTATTGAACAGTTGAATTATACCAAATCCCATTTCAAATTATATAGTGAATTCTAGAGGTCTAAGTATAAGTTGTGTAGATTGCTTTGATAAAGAAAGAGATAAATGCTATAATTAACGCGAACTAGATATTAAGCATCATAGAATAATATCTAGATAGAGAATATGGAACATTCAAGT
>JAHDGL010000018.1:0-8981 GCA_020627625.1 Alphaproteobacteria bacterium
CATTGAAGGCAAAAAAGATGAGATATAAATTTCATAAAGATGAATTAAAAAATGCGTAAAATTCAACTTGATTTACTATAGTAACGCGAGTTTAGGATGTTAAGATTTATGTTACGCACAGATCAATTATTCAAGCTTTTTTGATGGATATACTATTTTATAAAATGATTCATTATTTCTTCATCAGAAACAGAATTATTTTTTGTTTCAACAAGATAGGCACGCACAGTATTTAAAACAGATTTAGTAAATTCTGCACTCATTTTATTACTAGCTTTTACTTGTTCAGCCTCTATTGATTTCAGCGCAGAATCTTTGCTACGAGAAAGCATGAGGTCCATTTCTTTTTTTCTAGTTTGAATCAAATTTTCTGTACTGATCTGAGAACTTTGCATAATGTTTTTTTTATGCTCCTCAAAACCATCCATCTCTTGCTCTATTTCTTCTAAAAGAGATTTTGCATCTTTTTTTATTTTTTCTGTTTCCGCAAGTTTTGTTTTTATTTCATCTATTCGTGCATCTAAGGACGCAATAATAGATTTTTTTACTGGTCTATAGGCCATATATATCAGTATTACAAAACATACGGCTATTATAAAACTTTCATCTAAAAAATGTATCATTATACTTTACTATGAATTTGCTTCAATAATTTTAAATTAGCTGGTTTATTGGTTATTTTCTTAATTATAAAAGAAGCCAAATTAATACATGCATCTGCTTCATTATCATGAAACTTATCAACATAATCATTGATTTCTTCTAAGGCTCTAGAGCGTTTTTTATTTAAACTGTTCTTAAGTGCTTTTTGTTCTGTATCAAAATGCATTTCTAACATTTCTACAGCTTGTTTTTGCGTATCTTCAACTAGTGCATGTATTTCTTCTAAATGTTCAGTTTTTATAGTTTCTATAGATTTTATTTTGTCGTTATATTCGTCGGCATAACGAATATTTTCTTCTAAGTAACGATCTCTAGCATTAATAATAGACTCAGCTTTAGGCGCTATAATTTTATTAACTAGGAAATATAAAAATGTAAAAATTACTGATAGCCAAAAAATCTGTGAGCTAAAAGAAGTAATATCAAATTGAGGCATAATTAATAAATTATATTATTAATGAACTTGGATAAACAGGTAAAAACATAGCAGTATTAAACTAATTATACACTAACAATAATTACTGAATTAACTATGTGCATATTAAGCTGCATATTAATGCTAGAGAAAATTTTATAGCACTGACTAGTCTTTGTCTTAATATAATCTAAACTACGGCACTGTTATTGTTTTTTAAAAACAGCGCCGTTAGTTAATCAAGTAAAAATCAATAACATTGCTATAACAAACGAGAAAAGTCCCATTGCTTCAGCAAGGCCAGCACCGATAAGCGCCATTCTTTGTAATTGATCACTAGCAGATGGATTACGCGCAATTGCACTAAGTAATGAACTAAAAATATTACCAACTCCAATTGCTGCACCAAGCATTCCAAACGCCATTAAACCAGCTCCAATAAATTTAAAAGCTATTGCTTCCATAAAATCACTCTCTTTTTAAATTAACATAAAAAATAATTTTAATATTGCCATCATTCCCCGGCATATTAAAATTTAAACAAAAACTACCACCACGCATAAACCCTTTTTATGTAAACCCTATAGAAACTTTATAGAATGTCCATAAAAATTATTTTAGTGTAAGTTAATTGCATCGTTTAAATAAACGCAGGATAATATAGCAAATATATAAGCTTGCAGAATCGCTACGAATATTTCAAAACCAATTAAAACAACTATAAAAGGTATAGGTAAAAATTTCAAGTATATAGCCATAGAAACTACAAATCCAGCCATTACTTTGAGTAATACGTGACCTGCAACCATATTTGCAGCTAAACGCAATGATAGGCTAACAGGGCGAGCTAAATAAGCAAATAACTCAATTACTATCATTAAAGGAGCAAGCCACCAAGGGGTCCCGGCTGGTAAGAATAATGAAAGAAATTTAAAACCATGCAAATAAAAGCCAAGTAAAGTTATTAACAAGAAAATTACCATAGCTATAGTAAAAGTAATAGATATATGGCTAGTAACGGTAAACCCATATGGAAACATACCAAATAAATTACAGGTTAGAATGAACATAAATAATGTAAATATTAAAGGTACAAATTTACGCCCTCCAACACCAACATTTTGATCTAACATATTAAATATCATTTCATAAATCATTTCCCCACTAAGCTGTAAACGCGTTGGGATTAAAAACCTATTTCTAAAAGCAATTGAAAAATATAATGTAATAAACAATGCTGATAAGATCATAAATAAGGCTGAATTAGTAACGCTAACATCGTAACCAAATAATTGAAGATTAAGTATTTCTTTTATTCGAAATTGTTCTAAAGGGTTATGCGCCATTATTCCTGATATATTTATTCCAGATTAGTCTGAATGTTGCAATCATTGCAAGCATAAAACAAATTATAAAGAAAAGTGGCCCAGAAGCAAATAATTTATCTAATAAAGCTCCAATTGTTAAACCCACAAACATTCCAGACACTAATTCTATTGCAATATTAAATGCTAAATTGGTAAATGCCGAGCTTGCTTGTTTGCCCTTTTCAGTCTTTTTTGCTTTCTTTGTTCTTTGTTTATATTTATCTATTCTGTTTTGAATTTCCTCGATTTTCTTATTGTTCATATAATATAAGCTAATTCAAATAATTTCACTATGGCATTACGAAACAGTGCCATAAAAACTATAAACGTTTTATGAACCTCTTGCCAAAGCTTTATCTAAAGCCTTAGAAATATCTTCTAATGTAAACTGTTTTAATAAGTTGCCATTAACAAAAAAGCTAGGAGTTCCAATAACGCCTGGTGTTTTTGCAACTAGCTTGGTATTTTCTATTAAAATTTTTTTAGTTTCTTGGTTTTGCAAACAGAGTGTATATTTTTGTGGAGAGATACCACCAAGATTAGCAATATTAGTTAATATTTCACGATAATTCTTATTAAACATCCAACTAGATTGTTGCTCTAAAATAATCTTCATAAACTTAGTGTAATTATCAACCTCACCTGAACAGCGGGCCAAAATTGTAGAATCCAAATCTTGTTTATTACTGATAAACTCACGCATTATATAAGCAATTTTCCCTGTATCTATATAACGTTTTTTTATTTCAGGATAAATCGATTTATGAAAAGTAGCGCAATGTGAGCAAGTAGGAGAAAAATACTCGATTAATATCACTGATGAGTTGGGATTACCAAGCACTATATCTTTTGAATTTATAGAGTGATTATTTAAATCTATTTTTATTTTTTCATTACTTACATTACTTACATTAGATTCTTCAATTTGTACTTCATTCTTATCTTGATCTGGTTTTTTATGGTGTTCTAACTTTTTGAGTTTATTGGCATCATACTGACTAGATTTTGTAACCTCTTCTTCTGTTTTTTCGCCACATGCACTAATCACCAATCCTAAAACTATTAAAGTCAATATCTTTATCATGTTCTGCATAAGTAATTTGTTTTTTATTATCGAGATTGGATTCACTATATATCATAGTATATATAGTAGTTTTTAGCATAAAATAATATTTAAATGTAAGATAATTATTCGATTAGTTACATTTTTTATCGAAATATTGCAGTATTAGCAAAATTAGAATAAATAAATTCACATAAGCATTAGTTTTTTATTTTCAAAGATAGAAGATTACGTAATATGGCTATCTTATGATTAATATCTAGAAGCTTGTTGTTTAGTTCCTTGAAAGATAATTGATTATTATGATATTGATTAATTATAACTTTTGCTGTGGCAAGATTTTGTCTAATTTCTTGCTGAGTCTTATCTGAATAATCCAAATATTTTTCATTAATTAAATTTTGTTCGGTTTTATCGCATAAATTTGTCAAATTTTCTTTGATAATTTTAGCAAAGATTTTTATCCCCTTTGTATAATCTTTATAAAATTTACTAGATTTAGGTAGGTCTAAAGCTAGATAAAAATCTGGATTCATTTGTTTTGATAAAATACACATCCCCGTAAGATATGTTTTTATGATTCTATTGTCTTTGAATAACAGTAGGTCATTAATTTGTTTGAAAGTAAGGTAAGCATAGGGAGTAAATTCTGGATGTATACCAGAAAGTGCAAAGATTGTTTGAAAATTAATAGCGCGTGTATTATTAAATACATCAACAAAATTATTAGTTAAAGCATTGCTGTTAAGAGCGCTGTTATTAATTGCATTACTATCAATATTTATTGTAATTTTACGCTTATATCTAGATCCGGCCTGATAATTGTCAAGCAAGTAGGCTAAGTTTGTAGCATCAGCAATTATCTCATTCAAACTATCACGCTTAATTTTACTTGAATGTAATTCTTGATATTCTTTTGCCAAACTATTCTTAATTACATAAGATAGGTGCTTTGTTTCCTGGGCATTATCGGGCGTAATATATGTTCTTGTTTTAGAAATATCAATTTCATTCTTAAGCTTTTTTAAAATCGATTCTTTACTAGCTAAACTCTCTAATTCACCACCTTGAATAGTTCTATTAGTTTCATTATCCCCCATTATATTTGCTAGCATCTTTCTAAAAAATACTGGTCCGCCAAGCCTCTCTGTGCTAGAGCCCATGCCTAAAAACAAAATAGGTTTTTGATGCGAAGTTTCTTGAATTGCATATCCAAGCTTGGCAAGATTGATAATAGATGTTGCTAAGCCACTAAATTTTGTATCATCACTGCCTGCTTTCATTATTTGCGAAATATTATCAATAGCAAGTATTTGTTCTATATTATTAATAGCATAATCTACATCTTCTTCTGTTTCTAACAAAGGGATAGTGGATATGTTTGATAGGTTATAAGATGATTTTATTTTTTTTATAATTTTTATTTGTTCAATCGAAGAAAAGTTAGAAATAATAATATCTGAAATAGCGTAATCTTGAATTTGATTGATATTTTTAACTATCTCAAAAATATCGTGATACTGTATTTCAGAATTAAGAGTGTTACCATCTAATCTTACTTGTCCTTTAAATGCTTGGAATTTAAATTTTGCAAAATATTTAAGTAATTTTGTTATAAATGGCTTTTTTGTTAAATCAGCACTAAAATTAATTACCTTCAAACGCTCAGTAATATCGCGTTCTACTTTAGATAAATTAAAATCATCTGCAATATCAGAAAATTTTTGTATAAATTGAGCTGTTTGCAATTCTTGATCAAGAATCAATAATTTTACTGATTTAACATAATAACGGATTTTTTCTAAAAGATTACTAAAAACAGAATCGTCATTAAGCCATTTCCGATTGTAATTATCATATATATCTAGCAGCATATTAATGCCCTTGATATTAGCATATACTATATTCTTGGCATTTAAATTGCTTCTATCAAAATCATAACCAATCCAACTATAAAATTGACCTATATCTTGTAAATAATTATTTGCATCATATAACAAAATTTCTGCCAAATTTGAAAGATGCTTGTCGTAATAGTAGTCTATCTCTTTTTGAGGAGCAAAATTCTGACTACCCATCGCAACATTAGTCGGATGGGCCGTGAAAGTTAAGTTAGTTGCTGCCATTACATTTATTGCTAAAAATAGGATTAATGCAATTAAAGAGGTGATTATAGATAATAGAATTAGGAGGTTAAACTTCCGTTGCATATTTTATACTAATTTATTAGTAAATGAGCTTTAAATCCAAATAATTATTTATATAATAAGCGCAAGCATGGATAGATGCTATATATAAAAGATAATAATAAAACAATGAATATCAAACCGTTTTGTTTGTTTTATATTTATTTTATATGATTTCTTTTTTATAAAAAACATACTTGCAAAAATATATAAATAAATGTATAAATATGGGTACCATATTTATATGGCCCCTTCGTCTAGCGGTTAGGACGTCACCCTTTCACGGTGAAAACACGGGTTCGATTCCCGTAGGGGTCACCAATTAGTTGTTGTATTTTTATTTTAGTATCTGCGCCCCAAAATAACACCTTAAGTCATAGCCAAACGTGATAGTTATTTTATTCATCCTGTTTCTTGAAATATTCATCATTGATGCATGATTGCATTTAGCTTATATTTACTATAATAACTGTATCTGGAATTTAATCTGGTATCTAGAAAAAATTCAACTAATTTTACAATAACTCCTAGAAGTTATTGTAAATAAAGCTACTTTCGTTATCTCTATCTCTTCTTATCCTTAATTCGCGTTCTTAGTCTTATACGAACCGTTTGTAATGTATAGTAAATATGTGTTGAACTATAGTTGAACTATAAATTATACCATTTCTCATTTTGAATTAGAGATTTGCGTTTTAAGGTGGGGTTGTACAGCGTATATAGATAGGCAAGCACAGACGAACCATACAAAATGCCAATATAGTAAATAATTCAAACTGGGAAATGGTATTACATCTCATTATAAAGGGGAGTTAGCATTAGAAAAAAGTTCAAAGAAATTCTCTGTAGTTTGTAGCGCTAATTTTTCTGCTGTAATTCCTTTTAGATCTGCTAAATATTCTACGATATATTTAGTATAAGACGGTTCGTTAGTTTTACCACGCTTAGGTGTAGGGGCTAAGTATGGAGAATCAGTTTCCACTAATAACCTATCTATTGGAATATATTTCAAAGCATCTCGAATATTTTCAGCATTTTTGAACGTTACAATACCTGATATCGAAATATATAAACCAAGATCCAAAACCTTAGAAGCAAAATTCTTAGAGGCTGTAAAGCAGTGTATTAAAGCTGGAAAGTCTCTGTATTTTTTATTTTCACTTAGAATACGATAAGTATCTTCTTCTGCATCTCTTGTATGTACTATCACAGGGAGTTTGTTATCTTGAGATGCCAATATATGCTGATGAAATGAATCACGCTGTGATTTTTGATGATTAGTATCTTTATTATAAAAATAATCCAAACCGGTTTCGCCTATCCCTATAACTTTCTTATCACCCGATAATTTAATTAATTCTTTTGCAGAACTTATATCTTTGTCTTTTACTTCACAGGGATGAACGCCCACTGATGCAAAAACATTATCATATTTTTTTGCTATAGATAATATATCACTAAATTTATCAAGACGCGTACATATTGTTTGCAAATATTTAACATCAGACTCAACAGCACGTTTTACTATATTATCTATTGAATCGTAATCTGTTAGCATATCAAGATGACAATGCGAATCTACTATTATCATAATCTTAACTTAACCTTGGAAAAATTGGTGTTGGTGCATTAATAGAGTCACCAGATTTTAAGGCGTATTTTTTTGCCATGTTAGAAAATAGCCTCTGATTTTCTGGGATATTTAACTGATCTAGCATAGAATTAGCTGCATCTGGAGTAAAGGGCTGCAGCATAATTGCTATGTAGCGCAACATTTCTAATAATGAATAAAGAACTTGCTGCATTTTTTCAGGATTACTAGTGCGTAAAGACCAAGGCGCTTCCTGATCAATATAGCTATTACCGCTCTCTGCAAGCCTAATAATATTATCTATTACTTTGTTAATATTGAATTTTTGCATCTCTGTCATATTATCATCTATAACAGACTTAACCTCTTTAAATAAAGATGTTTGGTAAAGTTCTTTAACATAATCATCAGTAATGTTGGGAATAGTACCATTGCAATATTTATGAACAAATGAACTTGTACGCTGTAATAAATTACCAATTTTATTCGCAAGTTCGCTATTATTGCGTTGAATTAAATTTTCTCGTGAAAAATTACCATCATTACCAAAATTAATTTCACGCATTAAGAAATAACGCACTTGATCTAAGCCAAAATCTTCTACAAGATCTAAAGGGTTAATAACATTACCTAATGATTTAGATATTTTTTCCCCTTCATTTGTCCACCAACCGTGCGCAATGATAGATTTGGGTAAATCTAATCCTGCTGCCATTAAGAACGCTGGCCAATATACTGCATGAAAACGCAATATATCTTTTCCAACAATATGAATTGCAGATGGCCAGAATTGAGCGAATTCTCCATCTTCATCGGGATATCCAAGAGCTGTTATATAATTAGTTAAAGCATCGAGCCAGACATAAATTACATGATCTTCATCACCAGGAACAGAAATACCCCATTTGAAACTTGTACGCGAGATTGACAAATCAACCAAACCGCTTTTAACAAAGTTAATAACTTCATTGCGTCTTGATTTTGGCCAAATAAAATCAGGATTTTGCTCATAATATTCTAATAATTTATCTTGCCATTTAGATAAAGCAAAAAAATAGCTAGGTTCTTCCACCCATTCTACTGGAGCACCTGTTGGAGCCAAACCATTGATCAATTCACTCTCTGCGTAATATGCCTCGTCTCTAATGGAATACCAACCACTATATTTTCCCAGATATATATCGCCATTATTTTTAAGCCTATTCCAGAAACTCCATACTGCTTTTTTATGACGCATCTCAGTAGTACGTATGAAATCATCATTAGAGATATTCAAAATTTTCATCATTTGACGAAAAGTCAGGGAGTTTTTATCCACAAATGCTTGAGCAAGTAGGTTAGCTTTTTTTGCTGATTTTTCTACCTTCTGACCATGCTCATCAGTTCCGGTTAAGTATTTAACGTTCTTACCAGCAAGTCGCATAAAACGCGCAACAACATCACATGCAATACTAGTATAGGCATGACCTATATGTGGTACGTCATTTACATAAAATATTGGGGTTGTAATATAAAAATTATCAGTGGACATATGTAGTTACAGATAAATATCAGTTTTGTCCATTATAGTGAATGATAAAGTCGAAATCAACAGATTATCAAGATGTAATACAATCTCTCATTTTGAATTAGAGATTTGCATCGGAGGCGAGGCTGCGCAGCGTATATAGAAATAGGTGAGCACAGACGAATCTTG
>JAHDGL010000018.1:9081-10648 GCA_020627625.1 Alphaproteobacteria bacterium
TTGAAATGGGAATTGATATAATCTGTAGTAGTTAAATGAGTCACTTAGCTACTACAGATTTTTTAATTGAATTTATTAAAAAGATAATCTTATACGACCAGAAATAGTATAATTACTAAAATCTGATCCTTTATCTTCGCGATCATAATTTATAGAAAATTGCACCTGATCATTATGATTATAGCCAGCTGCAACACCGCTACGAACAGACCAAGGAGAAGGTTTTACGCCTAATGTTTTAAATATATCACTTCCACCAACAAACTGTGCATTAACACTAACTTGCTTATTTAAAAAGTCATAACCTATTCCACCATAACCCTCAATCATAAGATTATTATTTACTTGATGACGAATCTTCCCCTCAAACTCTGGTGAAAATTGATGGGTATTTTGCGAAAGTACTTTTAATCCTGGGAGTGTCCCTTCTTTTTTTGTTTCCGTATAACCTTTGTTTTTAATGGATTTATAGTCAACATGCATAGTATAAATAAAAGAAGTATTTTCTGTTATATTCATCACATGATCTAACCCTAGCAAGGCCTGAATGGAGTTGCTATCATAGTTTCCAGTAAAAGTTGAATTACCTAATTCAGCATAACGAGTTGAATTATTTTTATTATATCCACCACCTAGTTGGAAATTCAATTGTGTTTGTGGGTTTAAAGCATAAGTTCCATAAGTAGAGAGATTATACGAGTCAATACCAATCCCTTGCTCTGAATCATTACTCTTAAGTTTTATCTTTGAATAAGATACTGCAACCCCTAAACGCCAATTCTCGATTTTAATGGTGTCTACCCCAGCAACAACACCATATCCATCTGTTTTAAACCCAATAACACCATTTTTGTCTTTTTGATTAGAATGTGAATAAAAAGGCTTAAACCAAATATTTTCAGAATTAATAAAATCATGACCTGAAGATACTCCTGAATCACCTGAGGATACACCTCTAATTGTGCTACGAGTATTAATAATTTGTGAAACATTCCCCATTGTATTTAACACAGCATGTATTGTAGCACCAGTTGCAACTGGCAATACATCACCTACAACCTCTGCTAATTCGTCCGTTGTTAAATTAGCAATTGCAGTAGATAATTCAGTGTCATTATTATTAGCAATAAAATCATCTAATACGTTGGCTGCGTTCAGACCGACATCATTATTAGTTGCAGCAACCGCATCAAAAAATGTTGATGCGTTTATTGCACCTGCGGCAGTAGCATCACCAGCATTTCCTGCGGCAGTACCAGTATCTCCGTTAGCATCACCACCATCTCCTGCGGCAGTACCAGTATCTCCGTTAGCATCACCACCATCTCCTGCGGCAGTACCAGTATCTCCGTTAGCATCACCAGCATCTCCTGCGACGGTACCAGTATCTCCGTTAGCATCACCACCATCTCCTGCGGCAGTACCAGTATCCCCAGCGCCAGTATCTCCAGCGCCAGTATCCCCAGCGCCAGTATCTCCAGCTCCAGTATCTCCAGCTCCAGTATCTCCAGCTCCAGTATCTCCAGCACCAGTATCTCCAGCTCCAGTATCTCCAGTTCCAGTATCT
>JAHDGL010000018.1:10748-17969 GCA_020627625.1 Alphaproteobacteria bacterium
CCAGTATCTCCAGCTCCAGTATCTCCAGTTCCAGTATCTCCAGCACCAGTATCTCCAGTTCCAGTATCTCCAGTACCAGTATCTCCAGCTCCAGTATCTCCAGTTCCAGTATCTCCAGTACCAGTATCTCCAGTTCCAGTATCTCCTGTTCCAGTATCTCCAGTTCCAGTATCTCCAGCACCAGTATCTCCAGCGCCTCCTCCGGTTCCATCATTAACACCTGATTCTCCAGCGGCAAGAACAACTGTATTAGCAGCATAATTTTGCAACTGCTCTAGAGTTGCCTCTCCGATAGTTGGAACATAACTATGGGAACCACCATATGCAAAACCATTACTGTTTGATACGAATGTTCCGAAACGATAACTATCAGATACATATAGAAAACCATCCTCTCCTAAACCATAAACTTTACCTCCTGCTGACTTTTGTTCAATGAACTGGCCAAGCCTATCATATAAGTTAATACCAACATGGCTTTGTTCAGAATCAATCTGTCCCGCCCCTGTACCGCCCCCTGTGTAAAAAAATTGAATATAGCCGTCCCCTATGTAATA
The DNA here is from genome assembly GCA_020627625.1 of Alphaproteobacteria bacterium. GTDB lineage: Bacteria > Pseudomonadota > Alphaproteobacteria > Rickettsiales > Rickettsiaceae > Megaera_A. The sequence continues at coordinate 11,306 of JAHDGL010000018.1, forward strand.
TTTATCGATAGTATCGCTATATGGTTGGTTAAAGTGACTTAAATTAAATGACTCCCCAGCAATTGGATAAGCTGGACTTCTCTGAGCATCAAAAACCTGATTTACGCCGTATTTTCCATTTTCAATGCCAGCATATGCTGGATGTGCTATGATGGTACTTCCAATTAATATAGTTGTTTTAAGTAAAAATTTTTTAAAATTTTTATGCATAGTAAAGATCCGATTAGTTAACAAATTAAATTACTTTAATATGTTAGCAGGATTACTAATTAAAAATCAATGGATAAACTAATATTTAGTTTATTATTTATATCTTTATGTTGCAAAGCAAATACATTCTAAAAACACGATTTAGTAGGTTAATAAAACATTGTAGTTAAAACGACTTCAGTTTATTTATTTTTCCAAAAATATAGTACAATTTTCTGCAAACAACGTGGAGGAAGAAATTGCTACCGTCTAAACGTGAATTAAGGATAAGAAATTTAGTAGATTTTTGTATATAGCAAATATGCGTTGAACTATACATATTTTCTAATTTATCTACTATAGTAATTTATATCTCACCTTTTTCGTCTTTAATGGGTTAGCATTTAAAACAAAAAAGGTAAAATCTAAATTCCAAAATATTTTTTAAAAAATATGTATAGTTCAATGCATAGTTGCTATAAAATAAACTAGTTTTAAATAAAAAATGTTCTAAAAAGCGGAGCGTAGCCATAGCTAGGTGAGCATTTTTACGTTGTTTTTTGCTTCAAAATAGATATTTTAGGCAAATAATATGCAAATCTTCTTATCTTTAATTCACGTTTAAATGCTGTATGCTCTTTGCGATCGAGGTCTTGCCGCTAGAAGCAGCGCCATTTAATAAAATTATCTTACTCATTTATTACCTAGCAAATAATTCTTTTACGCAACAAAACTTCTGGGCTATTTTTATTTGCAATATTGCAAAGTTTAATAGCAGTTATGATTAAACCTTGTTAATTAATTCAGACATGGTCTTGCCAATATCGGCAGGTGAATCCGAAACAATAATACCGGCGCTTTTTAAAGCTTCTAGCTTATCACCGGCGGAACCTTTGCCGCCTGATATAATTGCACCAGCATGCCCCATTCTTTTTCCAGGGGGTGCTGTTACTCCAGCAATAAAACCTACTATAGGCTTGTTTGTTTTTGATTGCTTAATAAATTCAGCCGCCTCCTCTTCTGCCGTGCCTCCAATTTCCCCAATCATGATTATAGCTTCTGTTTCTGGGTCCTGAATAAATAAATCAAGGCAATCGATAAAATCTGTACCGTTAATCGGGTCGCCCCCAATACCAACGCATGTAGACTGCCCTAGCCCAACAGCTGTAGTTTGTGCAACCGCCTCATAAGTTAAAGTTCCAGATCTTGAAACTATCCCTATTTTACCTTTCTTATGAATATGCCCAGGCATTATACCAATTTTACATTCATCAGGGGTTATAATACCGGGACAATTAGGACCGATTAAACGCGTTTTAGAATTAGCCAACACTCTTTTAACCCTTAGCATATCAATAACAGGAATACCTTCTGTTATACAAATGACTAATTCAATTTTAGCGCTTATTGCTTCTAATATGGAGTCTGCAGCAAATGCAGGCGGTACATAAATTACACTCGCATTTGCTCCTGTTTTGTCAATAGCCTCTTGAACGCTATTATAAACTGGCAAATCAAGGTGTGTTTGACCACCTTTACCAGGGGTCACCCCACCAACCATTTGCGTGCCGTATTTAATTGCTTGTTCTGAATGAAACGTACCTTGAGCTCCAGTAAAACCCTGGCAAATTACTTTTGTATTTTTATTTATTAATATTGACATGATTATTTACCCGAAATTATATAGCCTTTACAATTTTATTCGCTGCATCGCCTAGATCGTCAGCTGCAATAATTTTTAAACCTGAATTATTAAGAATTTTCTTACCTTGCTCAAAATTAGTTCCAGCAAGCCTGACAACTAAGGGCAAATTCATATCAACTTCTAGAGCTGCAGCAACAATTCCTTCAGCAATAATGTCACAACGCATAATACCGCCAAAAATATTTACTAATATTCCCTTTACTGACTTATCGGATAAAATAATTTTAAAGGCCTCGGTTACTCTTTCTTTATCCGCACCTCCTCCTACATCCAAGAAATTTGCAGGTTCTGCTCCGTATAATTTGATAATATCCATAGTTGACATGGCAAGCCCTGCGCCATTTACCATGCAACCAATATTACCATCCATTCTAACATAACTTAAATTTGCTTTACTTGCACGAGATTCTAGTGGATCTTCTTCATCTTCGTCACGCAACTCGGCTATTTCTGGGTGACGAAACAAAGCATTTTCATCAAAACTTATTTTTGCATCAAGGGCTAATAAATTATTTTCTGCTGTAATTACTAATGGGTTAATTTCAATCTGTTCGGCATCAGTTGCAATAAATGCATTATATACAGATTTAACAATTTTTATCATTTGTTTTGCCAATTCACCCTTGAAATTCAGACCAAAAGCCAGTGAGCGACAATGAAATGGTTGCAAACCTATCGCAGGATCAATCGATATTTTTATAATTTTTTCCGGAGATTTTTCTGCTACATCCTCAATATCCACTCCGCCTTCTGTTGAGGCCATAAAAGTAACTGCATTTGCAGACCTATCTAATAGTGCGCTGAGGTAATATTCTTTCTCAATTTCACACCCAGATTCAACATAAACTCTTCTCACAATTTGACCTTGGGGGCCTGTCTGATGAGTTATTAATGTTTTGCCATACATTTCATGCGCTGCTTTCCTTGCTTCTTCCTTATCTCGCAGTACTTTTACACCGCCAGCCTTACCTCGTCCACCTGCATGAATCTGTGCTTTTACCACATAGATATTTGAGTCAAAATTTTTAATCAAACTGTCAATTTCTTCTGACTTTAAAGCTACAATACCATTTGAAGTAGGAACTCCGTATTTTTGTAATATTTGCTTTGCCTGATATTCATGTATATTCATTTTATCAATAATTTTCGTTATGGTTCAGATTATTTCAATATATGACACTGTTTAACTTATGTCAAACAGTACTATAATCCTAAGGAATAACCAAAAATCTTTGCTTTGGTGTTACTATTCTGATTGATTAAGTAATTCTACATCACCCCCAAAGGCTGTAATATTGATAGTAGTAGTACGCTCAGTCATAAAACGTAATAAATAATGTGGACCACCTGCTTTAAAACCAGTGCCCGATTTGTTTTCTCCGCCAAAAGGCTGAGACTCAACTTTTGCACCGATGATAGAGCGATTTGCATAAATATTTCCAACTTTAATTTTGGATTTTATATACTCAATTCTTTCCTCAATACGTGAATGTATGCCAAAAGTTAGCCCAAAACCACAATTATTAATTTCCTTAATAACCTTATCTAGATTTTTAGACTTATATTTTGTAATGTGCAATATTGGTCCAAATTTTTCATCTTCTATGTCATTAATTGTCTGCACCTCAATAATGTGTGGATAAAAATAATTACCATTTTTTTGTTTTCCCTTGTAAGGATGAGTTGTTATTTTAAACCCCTTTCTAGACATATCATCAATATGATCTTTTAACATATTTTCTGCAGTTTCGCTAATTATAGGCCCGATATCTGTGCTAAACTTAGTGGTGTCTCCTATTTCTAGAAGCTCCATTGCACCTTTGATCATTTCTAGCAATTGGTCATAAATCTCTTCTTGTACGTAAAGCATACGAAGAGCAGAACATCTTTGACCAGCAGAATAAAAGGCAGAAACCAAAACATCATCTGTCACTTGTTCAAGCAAAGCTGAGCTATCTACGATCATTGCATTTTGTCCGCCAGTTTCAGCAATAAATGGAATGATGCCAGAATTTCTTGACGCTAATGTAATATTAATAGATTTTGCAACTGCACATGACCCGGTAAAAACCACTCCAGCTATATTTTCGTTTGCTACTATATATTTACTTGTATTCTCACCAGACGTGATTAACAGTTGTAATGCAGATTTAGTAACCCCCATTTTATGCATTAATTTTATAGTAAAATTTGCAATTACAGGTGTTTGTCCTGCTGGTTTTGCGATTACAGTATTTCCAGATACAAGAGCTGCTACTATTTGCCCAACGAATATTGCAAAAGGAAAATTCCAAGGGCTGATACATAAAAACACTCCACGACCATGCATAGACAATATATTACTTTCTCCAGTAACACCTGGTAGATTTTTGTTTTGCATAATCAGCTGAGCTTGATTAGCGTAATATCTACAAAAATCAATTGCTTCAATTACTTCATTAATTGCATCATGAATTGATTTACCCGCTTCTTTAATAAGTAATGCATATAACTCAAATTTATTATCTTCAAAAGCTTTAGCAATTTTTTCAAATATTTTTGCTCTTTTTTGAACAGTATAATTGTTCCATTTTTCAAATGATTTTACCGAATAATCTATAGCTTCCTGTATTTCTTTTTCCATGCATTCAGACACAGAGGCAAACCTTTCAGCGTTCTTACCAGGGCAAAAAGTTTCATATGTATATTTTGTATTTAGCACCTCCTTGCCGTTTATGATAGATCCTATTTTGTGCACTTTATTATAGTAGCTTGTAACTTTTTCTTGAATATAATCATAATTATTTTTGTAACCTAAATCGTACCCCATAGCGTTCTTCCTGTTTGGATATATATTTTCTGGTAAATTAATTTTACTTTCCTGATCAAGAGACATTAATACTTTATCGTAAATATTATATACTAGATCATCTACACTTAATTTATCGGAATAGACTTTGCTAACAAAATTTGCAGAAGCACCATTTTCTAACATTCTGCGAATTAAATAGGATAACAAATCTTTGCTATTACCTATTGGTGCATAAATTCTAACATTATGTTGTTTAGCTAGCTCTTTATGTAATGAGTCGCCCATACCATAAAGCTTCTGAAATTCATATTTTTTATTCTTAGCAAGTTCTATTATAAAAGCTGTTGTAACTGCATTATGCGTAGCAAATTGTGGATAAATAAATTCATTGTTTTCTAAAATTTTTTTAGCACACGCAATGTAGTTTAAATCTGTGTATTCTTTTTTAGTAAACACAGGATAATATTTTAATCCTTGCTCTTGAGCATATTTTATTTCCGTATCCCAATATGCACCTTTTACTAAACGTATTGGTATTTTTTTATTTAACTCTTTTGCAAGTGAGATAATATACTCTATATTCTGCAATGCTCTAGTTTGATATGCCTGAACTACAAAACCAATACCAGAAAAACTTTGAAATAATGGGTTTTTTATTAATTGTGTAAGTAATAATAAATAAGTATCATTCCTAGAAGACTCTTCGGCATCAAAAGTAATGTTTAAATTATTATCTTGGATCTTTTTTGTTAAGCTTATGAGTTTGGGTAATAGCTCTATTTTTAATTGCTCTAGTTTTAATAATTCAATACGCGGATGCAGCGCTGAAAGTTTAATTGATAAATTGGGTCTATCTTTTAATGCCTCATTCTTATATGGAAATTTGCTTGAGATTAAACTTATAGCATCTTTGTATTGTTTGTAATAAATATCTGATTGTTTTGTGGTTCTAGAGGATTCGCCCAATAAATCAAAAGCAAATTTATAGTTTGAATATTTTGGTAACTTATTTAATGCGTCATATATATTTTCGGCAAAAACAAAATTTTGACTTAAAAATAATATAGATTCTTTTAGTATTTTGATAAAAATAGGTTGACCTAACTTATCTAGTAAATTGGAAATAATATTGCTTGATTTAGTGATATCTGAGAATTTACCAGAAAAATAAAGTCCAAATGATGCTATGATAAGTTTAATAGAATTTGTTTTTTTAAATAAGAACAATTCCCATTTTTTATTCGATAATTTATCATGCACTAACTCTCTACTGATTGCAGTATCGGGAATTCTAAGTAACCCTTCTGCTAGCCCCAAGATTGCTACACCTTCGTCGTACGAAAGATTGTAACGATGCAAAAATTTCTCCATTGAAAAATTTTTATCGGCTTTTATATAAGAAATGAGATCCTTACTACGATCTAAAATAAGTTGATGTTTAGCTTTACTAACTTTACTAAATAATAGAAGTTTTTTTATTATTTTTGTTTCGCTTTGTAAAGAATGGCAAAAAATTGTATTTTTCATTTAACTTCTAATTACTGAATCAAAAATTAAGTCAAAATTTTAACTTAACCCCAAATACAAAATAAAGTATATTTATTAAATATTAGTTTATAAATCTCAGTTTAAGATAAAAAAATGGGGGGGGGTTTTGCAGGGTATTGCTAAAGAAGTATAGACAGGGAGGCTAAAAGGTGATAAGATGCATCAAAAAAAGGCATAATATATGGAGAGATGCAAAGGATGTGGTAGCAACGAGTTAGTCAAGAATGGCAAGACGAGGCATGGAAAACAAAGATACAAATGCAAAAATTGCAACTGTAATTATAGCGATGGAGATGGTAGACTAAGGCATGGTATGGAAAAACGTTTAAAGGTAATCAAGATGTATCTTGAAGGCGTTAGCATACGTTCCATAGAAAGGCATTGCTAAATAAAGGTTGATTTTAACAATAAGAGTCTGTAGACTAAGGTAA
>JAHDGL010000019.1 GCA_020627625.1 Alphaproteobacteria bacterium
AAATATTATTCTAAATATTTTCAAAAATCAACTATAAATAAAATATAAACCCTTTGTATTTAACTTTGAATTTAGTAATATATTAAACTTGAGTTAAATTATATCATTTCTCATTTTGAATTAGATGTTTACATTTCAAGGTGAGTTTGCGCAGCATATATGGGTAGATGAGCACAGATGAATCTGCGCAAACTGCTAATATATAATTAATGAGAATTGATATTATTCGCCAGATTTGAATCCTATAGAAAAATTTTGGGCTAATATGAAACGATGGATAAAAAATAACAGATCTAAGTTTGACAAATTATATGATTCTTTTTAATTTACTATAGCCTGGACTTACTTAAGCGTTAAAGCACGAGATGTTTTTATAACTGAAATGGGATTAGATGAAGACACATGGCTTAGAGCGCGTGCCTGGGTACTGTGGAAAATGGCATTTGAACTTTGAATCGCAGATAAAAATAGCCCTGCGGCACGCTTGCAGAAAAAGATTATTGATGAGGTAATAAATGAGTAAAAATAATTCAAAAAATTTGGCTAATAATGGACCAAGTCCTAATACTAAAACACCACTTGAAGGTTATGAAGAACTTGTCTTTTTAAAGAATATTATTTCATCTCCAAATATTCATGCAGGTGATTATACTTACTATGATGATAGGCGATATGGCGCTAAAAACTTTGAAGAAAATAATGTATTGTATAATTATCAACCAGAAAGGGTAAAGCTTGTTTTTGGGAAGTTTTGTGCAATTGCTGCTGAAACTAAATTTATAATGACAGGTGATCATAAACTTGATGCTATTAGCACCTATCCTTTTCCAATTTTCAAAAATGGTTGGGAAAGTTTGTATGATGTGAATCAACTACGCATTAAGGGAGACATTATCGTAAAAAATGATGTCTGGTTTGGGTACAATAGTATGGTGAAAAATGGCGTAACCATTGGGAATGGTGCGATCATTGGCGCGAATAGCTTTGTTGTAAAGGATGTGCCTGATTACGCTATAGTAGCAGGCAATCCAGCCAAAATTGTTAAAATGCGTTTTGATGAAAAGAATATTGCTCGCCTTTTGGATATTGCTTGGTGGGACTGGGACATAGAAAAAATTAATGCTAAATTGCCAGCTATTTGCAATTTGGATATTGAGGCGTTAAGTGACGAATAATTTTGCAGAGCGGCAAATAAAACATCATGTCAAATACAGAAAAAACTCGTATCATACTTGGTCAGATCGTAGCGACAGATTCATCGGAAGAATCAAGTCAATATATGCTACTGCTAAATTACAGGAAAAAAACCCATTCTCTACTATATTGCAACTTGTAAAAGCTCCTTAGTGCAAATCTGTGAACGGGCACCATATTTTTTAAAAAATATTTTGGAATTTAGATTTTACCTTTTTTTAAATGCCAACCAATTAAAGACAAAAAAGGTGAGAAAGATAAATTAGGTTGAGGTTTGCGTATTATAAAATAATAGTAATAGTCTATTCTTTTAATTTTTCAATATCATGTATAGTTAGGCCAGTAATAGAAGATATTGTCTCTAAAGAATTACCTCGCACTAGCATCATTTTTATCATTTGAGATTGACCTTGCTCAATACCTTGCTCAATACCTTGCTTGATACCTTCTTCTATGTAAGAATCCGCAATAGTTCTCATAATTTTTTCTCCGTCGTTTTTTGGTAAATGTTTTAATATTAAATTACTTAATTCATCACGTTTTGTTTCAGATAATTTACCTCAATATACCACAAATAATTGCGAATGTAAAAATATCCATGCTTCTTATCTATTGTAATAGCATCGGGTAATATTTCAAATAACTTTTTAAGAAGCATTAATGAATCACGCATTTGCACATGTTTCATGATATATTCAAATAGAGCTAAATGGTTCTTCTTTGTTATTTCATCATCAGACATTGCTTGAAGATCAACAAGAGCATGATCTTCTGTTAATAGTTTTTTGGCTAAATTTGGATTTTCAAATAATGCCCATAGGTTTTTGGGAGCGGTGTATTTTGCTTTTCCAGCGTACATAATTATAGGAAAGATTAGTGGTATTTTTTCTTTCTTCCTGATATGCCGCTCTGCAAGTAGTAATGTATATCGCCACAATCTAAAGGCCATTAATTGATCCACAGAAGATTGATGTTCTGCCAGAATATAAATATATGCTTTATTATTATCGTTAGTATCGACTCTATAGACAATATCAGAAAATCTCTTGGTAAGATTTGGTTCAATATAGCTTTCTTTTTCTACTTTAATAGAATCCAGATTCACTATGTTTTTAACATCACTTGGTAAATACTCGTCTAGAAACTCCCGAGCGGCAATATCATTTTCCATGATACGTTTAAACAAACTATCATGTGGTAAATTGCTGTTTTTCTGATTGTTATTATTTGTAGCTTGGTCATTGGTCATATTTAAGCTATTTCGGCTGAGTTTGTTAACTGTTTACTAGGTTTAAAGCTAACTTTATAAATTATAATATTGGTGATAGAGCATTGTTTTAAATTACCCATAAAATAATAATATTACAAACTAGCGGAAGGTCAACATTTACAAGGGTTACAGGGGTAATTATTTATATATATATATTTCATGTAAAAATACATATATCCATAGTATATTAATAGTTGAGTTTTATATCTATATAAATTCAATAAATTTAATATTATATTGTGTATTGCACGAACCATTAAATACCATAGGCGCTATTGATTTATGGTTAAGATAACCAGCAATAATGACGCGCACAATGCGGCAAAAAAATATTGTCTCCAACAGAATGTGCAGGCATGCACGATAGCTATAAAGCCATATCCTTTTTCTTTAAAGAAAACTCTCCAGTGTTATGGTGATTTACAATAAAACAGAATCAACGTGGCAGATTCAAAGTCGAAAGATAATAAGAAGTTAAAATTTACCCTAAATTTTTTGCGCTTCCCCAAGGTAAGATCTTTCCGTTTTTGTCAACAACAACCTCGCCAGAATCTTCATATTCAGCGGCAAAAAAAGATTGTTTGTTAGTGATTAGCTTTACGGGCTTGATTTTTTTGCCGTTATGCTTATATTCTTTGGCCTGACCTCTGCCTTCTGGGTTATTTTTTGAGGCTATTTTTGCTTTACCCATAATACCTAATTTATGTTGATGTTAATTAATCGTTATTTTAGGGATTTTCTATATCTAGTCAAGAAAAAAGTTTGCCTATACTTCCTCTAATCATAGATTTTGGATCCATTTTGGCAGCTTTCTTCATCATAGTGCTAATTTGTTTGAATTGTTTCAATAATGTATTAATCTGTTGAACACTAGTTCCGGACCCTTTTGCGATTCTTTGCTTTCGTGATGCATTCAGTAAAGATGGGCTAGACTTTTCTTTTTTAGTCATAGAACACACTATTGCCATTTGTACATTAAGTATTTTATCTCCAGCTTGTGGTTCGCCAATTTTATTAGCAAATTTAGAAATACCTGGTATCATACTCATCATACTGCTAAAACCACCTAATTTTTTTATTGTTTTAATTTGCGAAATATAATCATCAAGATCAAATTTACCTTTTTTTAACTTAGCAGCAGTCTTTTCTGCTTCTTTATGATCGATTACACTTGTGGCTTTTTCCACTAAAGAAACTACATCTCCCATATCCAGAATACGAGAGGTTACCCTCTTTGCGTCAAAAACCTCAAAATCTGTTGGTTTTTCGCCATTACTTAGAAATTTAATTGGTTTGCCAGTAACATGACGAACACTTAAGGCAGCACCTCCTCGAGAGTCACCATCAATTCTTGACAGAATAATTCCGCTAATATTTAGTTTTTCATGGAAATTACTGGCAACAGTGACCGCATCTTGACCAATCATCGAATCAATGATTAATAAAGTTTCTGTTGGATTAATTATTTTTTTTATTTCAGAAACTTCGCATATCATTTCTTCATCAATATGCAAACGCCCCGCACTATCATAAATTACAACATCATAATCCGATAATTTTGACTCTTTTAATGCTCTGTTTGTAATCTCCAGAGGGTTTTGACCATTTTGTATCTCAAGTGAATCTACTTCTATACTATTTGCCAAAATCTGTAATTGCTCTTGAGCAGCCGGCCTGTAGGTGTCTAAAGATACTAACAATACTTTTTTATTCTGTTCTTTTAATTTTAACGCTAATTTAGCACTGGCTGTTGTTTTACCACTACCTTGTAATCCAACTATTAAAATATTAGCAGGCGGAGAGCTATCAAGATTAATCTGCGCCTCATTTTGACTTGGGGCAAGTAACTTTATAATCTCATCATTGATAATCTTGATAACCATCTGTGCTGGTGATACAGATTTTGCTACTTCTTGTCCTTTAGCCTTCTCTTTTACATTAGAAATAAATTCTCGAATAACAGGTAGTGCAACATCAGCTTCTAGTAAAGCAATTCTTATATCCCGCATGCTTTCGTCGATTTGACTCTCTGTTAAAGCACCCACACCTTTGATTTTATCAAAAATCTTTGTAAAATTTTGCGTTAGTGATTGAAACATATTTTTCATTAGCTCATATATTCTATATATTAGGAGAATATGTTAAAGTAATTATAAATTCAAGATTATAGTCAATTTTTTATTTTAAAAATAATTTTTGTTCATTATAATTCTGAATTCAATTGAAGATTGTTTATTTGATAAGTAAATACAGGAAAACTAAAAATGAACAAAAATAAATCTATTTTTTTATCAGCAATTTCTGGTAATGTCTTAGAATATTATGATTTTACCGTATATTCTATATTTTCACTCGCTATTGGTAGGGCTTTTTTCCCTGGTGACAATGAATATATACAAATATTATCTAGTCTTGCTGTGTTTGCTGTTGGTTTTCTAACTCGTCCAATAGGGGGCATTATTTTTGGTTATATAGCTGATAAATATGGGAGAAGAATTTCTTTAATCACTTCTATGCTCGGAATGACTATATCTACTTTTATAATAGGACTTATTCCAGAATATTCTCAAATTGGATATTTAGCACCAATAATTTTAGTATTAATGAGATTGACCCAAGGTTTATGCATAAGCGGTGAAGGTGCAGGAGCTGCGATATTTATTCTTGAGCATCAACAAAATCTACGACCAGGTTTTACAGCTGGGTTAGTTCATGCATCTGGCATTGCTGGAACTTTGTGCGCAACCTTAGTCGGAATTATACTAGCTATTTTAATGCCTGATGAAGATTTCACTTGGAGGTTTGCATTTATATTTGGCGGAATAATGGGGATTGGAGGGTTCTATTTTAGACTTAGAGTCTCAGAAACTCCTATATTCAAAATGCTAGCAGAAAAGAAAAAGACATTAAAAGCACCATTTTTTCATGTCATAAAAACAGCAAAAAAATCTGTATTCATAACAGTCTGCTTGGGCGGATGTGCTAGTAGCGTTGTATACTTAGTAAAAGCATATAGCATTGTATATCTTTGCAATATAATGAATTATAGCGACACAACAGCTCGTTTATTCCTAGCTTATTCAGCTATTGTAATGATGATAAGCATGCCCTTATCTGGATATATTTCTGATTATATAGGTAGATTTAAAATGATAGCTTATTCTACTACAGCTATTTTAGTATCTGTGTTACCTATTTTTATGCTAATATCTTGTGATAATATGTATAAACAATTACTAGCATTGACTATGCTGGCAATGCTGGGCGGAGCAATTGCCGGGACTGCTTATATATTTATTATATCTTTATTTACGCCAGAACAGAGATTTACCGGCGTAGCATTTAGTTATAATTTGGGAATAGCAATATTTGGAGGAACCTCGGCGGCAATTTCTCGTTGGTTAGTCGAAATAACGGGATTATATTATGCACCAGCATTTTATATTATATGCACATCTGGCGCTTTCTTGATAATAATTTATTCCTTGCGCCATTATATTAGGCAAGCTTTAGATTCTCATTTAAAAAAAGTAAAAAACTAATATAAATCAAAAAAATAATGCAAAAATATAGACTAGGACTCTTGGCTGAATACTTTATTTACTGTTTATATAAAGTATGTTTTTACAATATATTGCATCATCGAATGAAAACATATGTTGGCGAAATTGATCTAATAGCAAAACGTGGTAAGCAGATTGTTTTTATTGAAGTCAAAGCAAGAAAAAATGGTATTTGTGAAAATATAATTTCTGCAAAGCAACAATATCGTATTATTCAGGCAGCTAAATTATTTTTAGCAAGAAATCCTCAATACGCAAATTATAATATACGTTTTGATTTGGCTGTAGTTATACCTTACCGCCTACCGTTAATAATTAAAAATGCTTGGTATTAGTATAAATGAGAAATCAAAAAGAATTAACTACTAAATGGTTTCAAACTCTTCGCGATGATCTATGTGCAGCTTTTGAAAAAATAGAGTTAGAATTCATAGCAAATAAACAAAAAAAAGATAAAAATTTAAACGCTGGCAAATTCAAACAAAAAAGTTGGAACAGAGATGGAGGTGGTGGCGGAGTAATGTCTATCATGAGAGGTAATGTTTTTGAAAAAGTAGGCGTAAATATATCTACCGTACATGGTGAATTTTCAGAAGAGTTTAGGAAAAAAATACCAGGAACTAAAAATAGCCCTAAATTCTTTGCAACAGGAATCTCTGTAGTAGCTCATATGCGCTCGCCTCTAGTGCCTGCTATGCATTTTAACACTCGTTACATTGAAACATCGCAAAGCTGGTTCGGAGGTGGTAGCGACCTAACTCCAATTTACGAAGATCCTAAGGAAACAAACTTATTTCATGATGAATTTAAAGATATATGCGATAAATATGACGTTAATTACTACCCCAAATTTAAAAAAGCCTGCGATAATTATTTCTATCTAAAGCATCGCAATGAACCGCGCGGAGTTGGAGGAATATTTTATGATTATTTATCTAATGATTTTACAGATGATTTTTCCTTTACACAAGATATAGGACGGACAATTTTAGAAATATACCCACAAATCGTACGAAACAAGATGTATCTTGATTGGAATAAAAAACAGCGTCAACATCAATTAGTAAAACGCGGTCGTTATGTAGAGTTTAATTTATTATATGATCGTGGAACAACTTTTGGCCTTGCTACTGGTGGAAATGTAGAGGCCATATTAATGTCTTTACCGCCGGAAGTAAAATGGCCATAAAATTAGACTTGCAAATTTTAACTCAAATTTACTATAATAAAAAATAAGGATTAGAAAGTAAGCCAATCCTGATTTATTATTAAAAAATCATTCCATTGTTTTTATTAATTCAACTATTTTTTTACGACTTTGTGGATTCTTTATTTCGCTAAATGATTTAATTAATGAAATCACTTCTTTTTCTGTTACTGCATCGTTATCCTCTGAATCATAATCAGCAGCTTTTTCAGCAAAAATTGATCCTATTAAGTTTTTGCTATCATTAGTTTGATTATAAAAATAGCTAACTGGAACTCTTAAAAATTGAGCAAAAGCAAATAATCTACCGCTAGAAATTCTATTAGTTGCTTTTTCGTATTTTTGAACTTGTTGAATACTAACATCAACTGCTTTTCCTAAATCATTTTGACTTAAACCTAGCATAATTCTACGCATTTTTAATCGATGGCTAACTAATTTATCTACGTTATCAGCCCTTCCTTTTTTTTCGTTAGTTTTAGACATATACTTTCACTATATTATATTACATTACATTTATATTAAATTATTTCTGCTGATATTATTACCTTTTAGTTGTTTTAACAAGTGATTTTTCTATTTTTATACATAGCGGTGAAATTATTGGTTGTATTATTAACACTAGAAACATAGTTAGCAATAAAGTCATATACCCCCATTCTGAATAAATAGTTGGCAATAATAATTTCAACGGCATATAATCATCTAAAATTCCTACTTGATTTAATTCAAGATAATTTATAATTCTACCCAAAGGATCAATAAAAGCTGAAATACCATTATTTGCAGCGCGCACCATGGGTAAGCCATTTTCAACCGAGCGCATACGACTAATTTCAAAATGTTGATACGGACCAGAAGAATTGCCGTACCATGCATCATTTGTCACATTAATTATTACATCTGCATTTTGATTAGATATCTTTACTTCATCCGAGAAAACAGATTCATAACATATTAATGGGTGTATGTACAGATTGAAAAATTCTAAATACATAATGTCACGCTCACCAGGTGTGTAATCTAAAATGCCAGGAGTTAGTTTTTTAATCGGAAGATATTTTGTAAATGGTATATATTCTCCAAATGGTACTAGATGTGATTTATGATAATCAAATAGCAATTCGCCATTGTTATTGAGCGCAATTAGTGAAGAATAAATCTGATAATCATCGTTTTCTTCTGCATTATCATTGATTCCACCGGTGATAATTATTTGATTATTTTTTGTAAAAACAGAAAGTAGACTATTATATATTGGTTTATAATAATATGGTACAGTAAGGGCTGCTTCAGACCATATAATTATATCTGGCTGTCCTGCTTGCTTTGATAATGTTAGTTGATGATTTAAATTAGTCCAAAAAATCTCAGGATTCCATTTTGCAATTTGTGGAATGGAAGGTTGTACGATTCGTATTTTAATATTATTAAATTCGGTAGGATTCTGCTTTAGACGATTATATCCGAATATCAACATGGATAAAAGTATAATGCAAGATATAATTACTCGAGTAAATAACATTTCTTTTTTAAAAAAGCTAGATCCAATATATACAGAAACAAAACTTAATCCGATTATGCCAAAAAAGCTTGCAGGCTGAATCATTATATCAGAAATAGAAAATGCATAGCCGAGCATTCCCCAAGGGAAACCAGTGAAAATCCATGACATTATCCATTCGATAAATATCCATATACAACAAAACACGAAATGATAAAGATAATTTTTTCTAAAAAACCAAGAAATAAAGCTATGCATGCTAATAAATAGTGCCATAAAAGCAGGTAGGCCAAATAATGCAAATGGAATTGCCCACCAGAACTCTTCAATATAAACACCTACACCGAA
This sequence comes from Alphaproteobacteria bacterium, assembly GCA_020627625.1. Lineage (GTDB taxonomy): Bacteria > Pseudomonadota > Alphaproteobacteria > Rickettsiales > Rickettsiaceae > Megaera_A. The sequence continues at coordinate 9,087 of JAHDGL010000019.1, forward strand.
AGATATCCAATATAATGTACTCAAGAAAAAACCAAAGCCGAATAAATAACCAAATTTAGCAGCTTGGAATTTATCGGTAGATCTAGAGATTTGGGCGCATAATATCGATAATGCAAAAATTCCAGGAAAAAAATAAACAGGAGCAAATGATAGCCCGCAAACTATTCCTGATACTAATGATAGTTTTTTACTAAAAAACATTGCTAAATTACTTGTACAACTTTGTTAAATGATATATAAAATAACACTAAATATATATTAACTACAAGGTTTTTTTATGACTAGTATTTCAACGAAGTTACTGACTGGTAAAAAAGGTATAATTACCGGCGTTGCCAATAAATTATCGATATCTTGGGCTATTGCACAACTTGCAAAGCAACATGGTGCAGAGATAGCTTTAACTTATCAAGGCGAGGTTCTAGAAAAAAGAGTGATGCCTCTTGCTGAAGAAATAGGGTGTGATTTTGTTGAAGAGTGTGACGTAACAAATGAAGGATCGATGGACAGTCTTTTTGCAAAAGTCAGTAAAAAATGGGGAAAGATTGATTTCATTATCCATGGAATTGCATTTGCAGATAAAAATGAATTACGTGGTAGGTATATTGATACCAGCCTGCCAAATTTCTTAAACTCAATGAATATTTCTTGTTATTCACTAACAGCACTTTCTAAAAGGGCTGAACCTTTAATGCAAAATGGCGGATCTATAATTACGTTAAGTTATTATGGCTCAGAAAAAGTTATACCATATTATAATGTCATGGGATTAGCAAAATCTGCACTTGAAACAAGCGTAAAATATTTAGCTCATGATATGGGCCCTTCAAATATTCGTGTTAATGCTATTTCTGCTGGTCCAATTAAAACATTAGCAGCTAGCGGTATAGGTGATTTTAAATCTATGCTTAAAATGCATGAAAAATCCTCCCCATTAAAACGAAATACTACTCAACAAGATGTAGCAGGGGCAGCAATATACCTTCTAAGTGATCTAGCAAATGGCGTTACAGGGGAAATTCACTATGTTGATTCTGGCTATAACATAATGGGTATGAGCTCAACTAATATGTAGGTATTAATAATTGTTAGGCTGTAGACGTAATAATCTTAAGTTATAGATATGCTACAAGTTATGGATATAGGATATACTAATTTAAATTTCATTAAATAAATAATTATGTCAAATAAAATTATAGGAATATATCCTGGGACTTTTGACCCCATCACGAATGGGCATGCAGATATAATATCTAGAGCTAGCAAAATTACAGATCATTTGATTTTAGCAATTTCTAAATCTGCTGTAAAAAACCCTATGTTTTCTATAAATGAACGTTGCAATTTGGCTAAGATATATTTAGACAAATATAATATTAGCTCTAATGTGAAGGTAATGCAATTTGATGGTTTGTTAACTAAATTTGCAAATCAAGTTGGAGCTAAATTAATAATACGTGGACTCCGAGCTGTATCAGATTTTGAATATGAATTTCAGATGGCTTGTATGAATTCACGCTTAGATCAAACTGTAGAAACTATTTTCCTTCCTTCATCCGAGAAAAATCAATTTATTTCATCGCGTTTAGTAAAAGAAATTGCTAGTATGGATGGTGATATCTCATCTTTTGTTATACCAGAGATACAAAAGAAACTTATAGGTTACTATAATAAGTAATAAAAACCATTCAAACATGAATTTAGAATAAGAAATTTATTATACAAAGATGAATTAAAAACACGCCTAGTTCAACTCAAGTTTATTATAATATATTACGTAGGCAAAAAAATGAAAAATGGAAAACCTATTCTACATATAAATACACAAATTATACAAGAAAATTATAATTTGCTATGTAATATGTGTACCACCTCTAAAGTTGCTTCTTCAATAAAGGCTAATGCATACGGACTTGGTGCCAATAAAATAGCACCTATTTTAGAAAAAGTAGGTTGTAAAGATTTTTTTACAGCCTCTTGTGATGAGGCAGTTATTTTACGTAAAATATTAAAGCCAGAAGCAAATATATATGTAATAAGAGGGGTGTTTTATAATGAACTACAAACATTTCTAGAGCATAATTTGGTTCCAGTTTTGAATCATATGGGGCAAATTGAACTTTGGCAGAAATATGCTTTAGAATGTAATAAAAAATTACCTTGTATTGTGCATATTGATACTGGTATGAACAGATTGGCTATTCCTTATTCTGAGATTAAGAAATTAGATACTTCAATTCATATGAATTATTTAAATATTCTATATGTAATGAGTCATTTATCTGCAGCGGAAGATATTAATTCTTCATCTAATGTAAAACAACTACAGAAATTTAAAGAATATAGTGCAAAATTTATTAATGTTAGGCGTAGTTTTGCTAATTCTAGTGGAATTTACTTGGGTAAGGAGTATCACTTTGATTTAACTAGACCTGGCGCTGCATTATATGGTATCAACCCAACACCTTACATTGAAGATTCTGGAATTAAAAACCCAGTTAAGCTAGTTGCTCCAATTATTCAATTAAACCATTTGCCAATTGGAGAATCAGTTGGATATAATAGTATTTATACTAATGTTATGGATAAACCTTGTTTAGTTGCAACTATTCCAGTGGGTTACGCTGATGGTTTTGCAAGAAGTTTGAGCAATAGAGGTGTATTTTATATAAATGGATTCAAGGCACCAATTATCGGCCGGGTATCGATGGATTTAATTACAATTGATGTTTCTGAGGTTCCAGAGCAAGAAATCTTTTTAGGGGCAGAAGTTGAGCTTGTTGGTATAAATTCAACAACGGATAAATTAGCACAGGCATCAAAAACAAATGCTTATGAAATCATAACTATGTTTGGTGATCGCTATGAAAAAATATATAGTTGATATAGTAAATAAGAATTTAAAATATGTTCGGAATAATTCAAACTTTAGGAAATAAATCTATTAATTTTACCAGGCAACTAGGTATATTTTCAATTTTCATATATAAAACAATTTCTGGCCTTGTAAAAAGACCTTTCTATTTAAAGCTAATCTTTAAACAATTAATTATCATAGGCTATTATTCATTACCAGTAGTTGCTATGACAGCTTTTTTCTCAGGGGCGGTACTTGCATTGCAAAGTTATACAGGATTCTCCCGTTTTTCTGCGGAGAGTTCTATTGCTACTGTGGTAGTGCTATCTATAACACGCGAGTTAGGACCGGTGCTGGCCGGGCTTATGGTGGCTGGCAGGGTTGGCGCTTCTATAGCTGCAGAAATTGCTACTATGAGAGTCACAGAGCAAATAGATGCGCTTTATACATTATCCACTGATCCAATAAAATATTTAGTTACACCAAGGGTTCTTGCTGCAGTCATTACTTTGCCATGTTTAGTGTTAATAGGTAATATAATTGGAGTGATGGGAGGTTATTTAATTAGTGTATATAAGTTAGATTTTAATAGCACAAATTATATTATTAATACGATAAAATATTTAGAAATTATGGATGTTATTTCTGGTTTGGTAAAAGCTACAATCTTTGGGTTTATTATTTCAATAATAAGCTGTTATCATGGATATTATTCTAGTAATGGCGCAAAAGGAGTAGGAGAGGCGACTACTTCAGCTGTTGTAAATTCTTCTATTGTAATTTTAATAAGTAATTATTTAATAACGGAGATATTTTTTAATTAATGACTGCAAATTTTAAGATTCAAGTAAAATCATTATACAAATCATTTGGGAAACACCATATTTTAAAAGGGATAGATCTTGATGTGAAAAAAGATAGTTCTTTAGTTATATTAGGTGGTTCTGGTTCTGGAAAATCTGTGCTTATAAAATCAATAATAGGGCTCTTGGCGCCAGATTCTGGTCAAATTTTATACGATAATAAAGAATCAATTGGAATATCTAATAAAGAACGCCTGGAAATATTAAAAAATTGTGGTTACTTATTTCAAGCAGGTGCTCTTTTTGATTCTCTAACAGTGAAGGAGAATATAACATTTTTTGCACAAAAATTATATTCATTAAATAAACAAGATCTGAAAGATCTTGCTACCGAGAAACTTCACTCCGTTGGCCTTAAAGAGAAAATTTTAGATTTATATCCATCTGAACTTTCTGGTGGTATGCAAAAAAGAGTATCTTTAGCGCGTACCATATGTACTAACCCTAAAATAATATTTTTTGATGAGCCAACAACTGGCCTAGACCCAATCACATCTAATGTTATCAATGATCTGATAATTAAGATTAGAGAGGAATTAGGTGCTACGACTATTACGATTACTCACAACATGGAGAGCGCTCGAAAAATAGCAAAAGAAGTAGCGTTTTTATATGATGGAAAAATTTTATGGGCTGGTAGCGTGAATGAAATGCTTAAAGCAAAAAATCTATATTTAAAACAATTTATTAATGGCAGTACGCAAGGCCCTATATTGGTTTAGATATATCAATTTACAATAATTTTTATTATAAACGCGAATTAAGGATAAGAAATTTAGCAGATTTTTGTATAGATTAGGCAATTTTTAGTACAAAATGTTCTCAAAAAACGGAGAATATCCGTAGATATTTGAGTATTTTTGGGGTTATTTTCTGCTAACAAAGTGTCAATCTATACGTAAATATGCAATTTTGCTTATCCTAAATTCGCGTTATAAAGTCTCTCCATCACAATAGCTTAACCTAAACAGAGTTTGCTGGGTCTATAATATCGTCGTTGCCAATTAATCCAACTTCATTTTCCTGACTATGTTCGTGTATAGACTCAAAAGAATCATTGTTGTTTGCTATTTTATTTTCGGTCATTTCTTGATTTTTTACTATTTGATTATCTATTTTATGAATAGTAAATGAATTTTTATTTTTTTCAATGCTTATAGAATTATCTTTTTTTATGATTCCTGATACTAACCCTTGTAAAAAGTCAAATTTTCCCTTTGGCGCTAAAAGATCTGTTAATATTTTTATATTCTCAGCAAGTTTTTCTGTTGTTTTATTATCAAGACCAGTACGTATTTTTTCAATATCTAATTTTAGTTCTTTATTGTCTGTTACTGCATAATATATTTTTTCTGCTTTTATTTCTTCGGGCCCCGATTCAGTTTTTCTGACAATTTCTAAGCCGTTCAAGCCTATGGTTGTTTTATTATTCGTTTCTGAACTAACTTTTTTTTCTACTTTATAAAGTGTCATAATTGAAGCAAGTAAAGTACAAAACACCATAAAAGCAGTTGTTGAACTAAGAACCCATAACTCTGTCATAATTAATTTACCTCATATTCATTCTTACTATATAACAACTAACGCAAATTTAGATAAATTAACTTTAAAACAAGTCAATTGAACCATTACTTACCTCACCAGCTACAGATTCATCTTCATTTTCTTCTTCTTCAATCAAAGAAAATCGTAATGTTTGATGATCTATAATTATATTATGTTCAGTTATATTTTCAGCAGGATTACAAAGCACTGTTATCGCGATCATTAATGCATATGAACTCATAAATGTAGATATAATGCCACAAATCCATAATACTGTTATCATTTAAACTAATTTTTATACTTAAAGACTAACTCACTATAGCACTGATTTACTAATAAATTATTAAATTTGATCGCTAGTTATAGTAAATAACCCGAACTATGGATAAGGGATAAAAAAAATTGAACTATACATATATTCTAAAACAAACTTATTACATCAATATCATCTTCATCACCAATTAAATGATCAATAATATTTTCGTCTTCTATAAGGATAGTTTGATTTAATTGATAATATTCATCTCTGGTATGATAAAAAGCATACGAAGCTATTACGGAAGCTAATAAAGTATAAAATATTAGTAATGCCATTGTGGTATGAAGAAATAATATTTCCATAAGTAATTTTACCTGATTTTGATTAATTTAATTTGTAGGAATCCATAATAAACTATCTTCAACTCAATTTTACTACAAATTATCAGCAATATATTTAATTATTCTCTGTAACTAATGTAATTGGTTGATACGTTATTAAAGTTTGTTGCTTAGAAATAATTCCTTGGCAATAGGATTTTGTGGGGCAGACTAATAAATTATTCATTGCAGACCTCCCCAGAAGCATACGATGATTCATTATATCACGATTAGTAAGGGTGATGTCAATTTCCCATTGCATCTGACCAATTTGAATTGGTGAATTTATTACAACACGCTCTTCGGTAAGTCCGTTCGAACTTTTAACTATTCGCATGTCTACTATTTTTGCACGCGACTTTCTAGAAATCATTTCATTTTGTTGCATTGGATTTACCGTAAACTCAACAGAATCTCCTTCTTTATCTTTTATTATTTTAATATCATGCGCATGCAAAGTTGAGGTTTTTGCTCCAGTATCAATCTTTACTTTGATTAAAGGTATATCTAGCATTGGTAATTTTGCCCATTCTCTCCATCCGACTAATAAAGGTTGTTTTGTTATTATACCCTCTATCATTGTAACCTCTTATTATAAATATCAATTTCTTTAGCAACAGAATCTGTATTATCAAAAGTAGCGATATGAAATAATGCATCCCCATTATTAACTAAAGGCATTCTGGTTATACCTATAATAATACCGGATTTACGTGATTTAACTGGGTATTTTGTTATTCCAAAAGGATCGGAAATCATGGCTAATATTTCATTTTCTTCAACTTTATTACCTACTTTTTTTCTAATGCGCATGCTACCACTATGGGGAGCTCTAACCCAATAGCTAGAATTTGCATAAAATATTTTACTCTTTTTGATAGTATAATCTTTTGCTATTTTTTTATCCAACATTCCAATATTAGACAAAGTAGCAATAATACCATTTTCAGCAGATTTTATTATTTTTTCGTCATGACGTAATGCTTCTCCCCCTTCAAATAATAATATTTTCACATTCTCATCAATTGCGGCCTGGCGTAGCGACCCATCACGTATATTAGAATTTAAAACAACTGGCACTCCAAATGATTCCGCAAGAGATTTAATTTCTGGATTGTTCAAAAATGTTCTTATTTGAGGTAAATTATATCGATGAGCGCTACCGGTATGTAAATCAATTCCATAATTACATTTCTTTACTATTTCATTCATAAATTTATAAGCAATTTGTGCAGCTAGAGACCCCCTTTTTGAACCAGGAAAAACTCGATTTAAATCCCTACGGTCTGGTAAGTAGCGTACATTACGATTAAAACCAAACATATTAACTATTGGTACTGCGATAAGAGTTCCTTTAATGTGAGATAATATTTTTTTATGTGCTAAAAGTCGCTTTATCACTTCAACACCATTTAATTCATCTCCGTGAATTGCTGCAGAAATAAACATTTTTGGGCCGTCTTCTTTCCCACGAATAACTTCCACAGGAATTGTCATTTCCGTATGGTCAAACAATTTTGCAACTTTTAGCTCAAGGCGGATGCGATCACCTGGCTTGATGTTTATCCCTTCAATAATAAGAGCTTTGCTCATCAAAAATCATCCTTTCATATATATTTTAGTATTAGAAGTTTTTGAAATATCTTTCTCTATATACGCTATTATGCTATCTGCAACATTTTTCTCTGTTGTTTGCTCGATTCCTTCAAGACCAGGAGAAGAATTAACTTCAAGCACTAATGGCCCTCTATCAGAACGAACTAAATCAACACCAGCTACTTTTAATCCAAGTACTTTTACCGCTTGCACAGCTATTGCGCGCTCTTCCGGAGTAATCTTGACCATTTTTGCATTTCCACCATTATGTAAATTGGAACGAAAATCTCCTTCAGGACCTTGTCTTTTCATTGCAGCAACAACTTTATCTCCAATAACAAAACAGCGAATATCACTGCCATCAGATTCTTTTATGAATTCTTGTACTACAAAATCTGCGTGCAAATCTAGGAATGCATTAATTAAACTCTCGGCAGCTTTCTTTGTTTCTGCAAGCAATACTCCTTTACCTTGAGTACTTTCAGTGATTTTTACTATAAGAGGTGCTCCGCCTACTGATTCAATTAAATTTTGTGTTGCATTACCAGAATGAGCATAGCTAGTCACAGGAATTCCAACATGTTTTCTTGCTAATAATTGATGAGCACGCAATTTATCTCTTGATCTTGTTATAGAAACTGATCCATTAAGAACATAAATATTTGCCACTTCAAATTGCCTAAGCACTGCACAAGCATAAGTTGTCACTGATGCTCCAATGCGAGGAATTACAGCATCAAACTCCAATTTTTTTTCAACATTTTTTGTTTTGTAATAAACATCTGGATGAGTAGATGTAATGTTCATATAGCATTTTAGAGGATTTACTACTGTAACATCATGACCTCTATTTTTTGCAGACGTAACTAATTTACTTGTAGAATAAGATTTGGGGTTGCGTGATAAAATACCTATTTTCATAATTTTTTATATCCTAAAACTATATAAATAATATTATTAGTTTTACATAAGACTTAAATAATAACTATTTATATTTACATAGTTTTGATATTAAAATTTGTCAGTGTGATTAATTCT
>JAHDGL010000071.1 GCA_020627625.1 Alphaproteobacteria bacterium
AATATTCTCAAATAATTTAAATTTTGACAAAGTTAAGGTTTTTTATGAAGGCTTAACAGGAAATAGAATGTGTAGATTTACTTAAACAAGGATCATCTAATAAGGAGATTGCTAATAAGTTAGATATTTCTATAAAAACAGTAGAATACCATGTTGCTAATATAAGAAAAAAATTAAAAGTTAATAGTAGATTTGAAATAAAAAATGTAGTAAAAAGGTAAATATGATTTAATTTAACTTATTTAAAAATATATGAAATTACCTGTAAAAGTATTAGTATCGTGTTTTTTATCTGCTTGTCTAGAGATGTATGATTTTGCAGTATTTGGGTTTTATACTAAAGTAATTTATGATAATTACTTATCATTTTTAGTAGAGGACTTTGCTTTAATTATTACTTATATATTATTTGCTGTGGGTTTTGTATTCAGACCTATTGGAGCTCTAATATTTGGTTATATAGGAGATGTTTATGGTAGAAAAAATGCTTTAGTCATTAGTGTCACCTTTATGGGATTAGCGTCTTTATGTATGGCAATATTACCTCCATATGAATTAATAGGAATAGTCTCATGCGTCTTAATTGCTATGATTAGAATAGTGCAAGGAATATCAGTGGGAGGCGAATATAGCGGAGCGATAATATATGCAGTAGAACATTTTGACAAAAAAAAATCTGGCTTTGTTGGTGGAGTTATTATTTGTGGTTCTATCTCAGGTGTTTTTATGGCAACTGTAGTAACAAATATATTACAATCTTCATATTTACCAGAATATAGTTGGAGATTTGCTTTTTTAATTGGTTTTATGCTATCAATTATTGGATATTTTGTACGTATGCATTTAATTGAAACACCAGAATTTATAAAAGTAAGAAAAGATAAATTTCCTATAATACAAGGTACATTAAATTACCCAAGGTATTGTATGATTGCGATATTGTTAGCAGCTTCTACTGCGATGAATTTTTATTTAATATTAGTTTTTTTGCCTAATTATGTAGGAAAAATATTAAACATAGACATTAGCTATATATCAATCTACACAACATTGATATTAATAATTTTATCACCATTATTTAGTTTATTTTCTGATAGATTTGATAGAAGAAAATTATTGATTATTAGTATGTTATGTATTTCTATATATAATTTTTTTGGTTTACAATTTTTATTGCCTAATTTAAACATATTTAATTTAGTATTATTCATAGTAGGTAACTCTATAATTTTTGCTACTCAGGCGGCGATTGCAAATGTTTATATAGTGGAGATATTTCCAGCTAATTGTAGATTTTCTTGTGCAGCTTTTTGGTATAGTATTGGGGCAGGTGTATTTGGAGGTACTGCCCCATTGATGTTAACTATTATATTGAATTATAATACATCGTATAATATTTTGTTGTTTGCTGGTTATATGATAATATTTCCATTTATGTCATATTTTATATTAAAATCAAAAAATTAACAAATCTTAACAACTACCTAGTGAATTTTGCTAGTTGTTTTAAATATCTTAAACATGTATATTAATGTTTATGCATCTATGTAGATGAAATGAATTAAAGTCACAGACATGCATAAAAAAAACCAGTGATTATCATAAACTTTGGACGGTTTATAATCACTGGCTTAACTGAACAAATTAATAAAATTAATTTATAAAGAGGGCGTCATGATACAACAAAATATACAAAATATCAATAGTAATATTGAATTTAATCAAAAAAATAACAAAAAAAAGCTAAAAAATTTAGATGAAATAATTGCATTTGGTCTCAAAACCTATAGAAAACATATAAAAAAATATATCAATATAGATTTACCAGATGGCTTTGGTTTTATACAGAATTATCGTTTTGTTAATGATAACATATGCATTTTAGGAGAAGATGATAAGCAAATAAATGAATTAGCTCAGATTGTAATTAATAAAGTAATCTTTAATAAGAAAGAGCTTAAAATCATTGACTCTAAAGAGTTTTGTGAATCAATATCAAAAGAAGAAAGTGCACACAATATTAATTATATAGTTAAATTAAATATCAGGACTACTGACGAATTTCAAGCATCTAAGATAATAAATTCATGCTCTAATAAAATGATTATGCAAATGTCTGGAGTGATGATAGATTGCCCTCTGCAGGGTACAATAAAATCTAATAAAAAATCTGATACATATTTAAATATTCTGTTTCATAACTCACAAGACCAAGAAGGAGATAAATTATTACTAGCATCGTTACAAAAACATGAATGTTTACTGATGTATAGAAATCGGTGGAAAAGATGTAATTATACTAATTTTACCAAGAAATGTGCTGATTTTCGTATAGATATCATTGGTAAGCACCTCAGGCAAGCTAGGGAGTCTATCAATAAAACATTATTAGAGCTTGAACAAGAGAGTAAAATAAATAATATAAATTTTCAGTATATTACAAATATAGAGCAGGGCAGTGAGCAAATTATAGATTTGCAAAATATAACTTCATATTTATATCTTCTAGAAACTTACGGGCTAAAAATATCATTAGGTGATATAATGAATACAAAAAAATAATTTAATTTACAAAGTGCACACAAAATCACGGAGATTGCCTTGTAAGATTCATGTAGTTTTAGCTATTTTGGTGTTATCTCTACTCCCTATCTCTTAGCACTTTTGCAAGCAGTTCGATTAATTCGCACCTTTGGGCTGGAGATAAAATATCTAGCATTTCGCTGATTGGCACAATCGCTGAATGATTATT
>JAHDGL010000072.1 GCA_020627625.1 Alphaproteobacteria bacterium
GCGCTTAAATCTATATCGATTTTTTTCTCCTTGTCCTGTCCATATTTTACTCCATCATTGATTATATTAAATATCACAGTTTTTAGCTTTGCGGCGTCATGTTTAATATGCATGCTGCCTATTTGATTATTGAAATTAATCTCCGCTCTGTCTTTAAACCCCGCAATTATTTCTTCACAAGTTTTGGAAAAATCTGTTTCCTTGAATTGATACTCAGACAAACCTTTTTCATTATTGGCAGTTTCAAGTAAGTTTAGAATCAAAGTCTTCAGACGATAGCTATCGCCCTCCAGACATTTAACAGATTGCACAATAAGATCTTTCGATAAATTGCCGATATTTGCCGCCATATTCTCGGCCATAACAACTATAGTGTTGAGTGGAATACGCATTTCGTGATTCAGCACATTCAAAAAATCACTTTTATATTGTTTGGTTTCTAGTAGCTTATCCACGGTGCTTACTAGCTTATCTTCTATGTCATCCACATGCTCTTGATGTGGACGTACAAATACTGCGATAGATGCAAAAATAATCATCATAACATATAGAAGCGCTGTAATTGGGGAATCAATCGATAAATGCACGGATTCTGATAAATTCCAATAATTATAAAGACATGTCATAATTAAAGCGCCAGTAACAATCAGCTGCAAACCAATGCGCCAGCCAAGTAAAATCACAGTTAGCAGCAAATTAATGCTGAATATGGCTAATTGGAAGCCTGCAAAATTACTGATAATTGCAAAAAACATATTGAATAATATAAGCATTATAAATATTATGCTTGGCCATAAATATGATATTATTTTTTCTTTAATTTTCCAACTAACACTCAGTGGCCAGATTGGGTAAGAGGTAATAATCATACTTAATCCAATCATTATCACATAGCCTTTAGCAAACATAAATAAATTATTTTCATGCAGTACATATTGTGTATTATACATTGTCATTATTGTATACATCACAAGATACAAGCCAAGTCCTCCATAAGCAGTTTCTTTTTGAGGAGCTTTTTTTGCGCATTTAGTAATAAAGTTAAACGGATTAATAGCAAAGAATTTTTGCAAATTATCCCATATTGTTGGCCCCTTATATTTAGGTTTAGGTATTTTTACTGGGCTCCATCCCCCTTCCTGGCTAGTCAAATAATGAACCATCATAGTTATTATAAAGTTCATTAGCATTGCAAAAACAATAGGATCAGGCTTAAATACAAACACATATTTCCATAAGATAACAGTGCTAAAACCCGCAAACATACCAGAAGCAATAGAGAACGTAGTGCTCCTAAAACCAAGTATTGTTAGCATTAAGGGAACTGTTACAATCGGTTTATAAAACGCACTTGCAAACATAACAATTCGAAGCAAATCTTTCTCTGAAAGAGCTAAAAAAATCCCAAGTATTCCGACTAAAACAGAAAGTATTCTTGACGCAGTTAGTTCTTTTTTATTTATTAGATTTAAAGGTTTAAAAATATCATTAGTTAATAAAACTGCGGATGCATTTATGTGAGAATCTGCTGTTGACATTACCATTGCTATAATTCCACATATTAATAAACCACTAAACCCAGGATATGAAAAATTATCCATTAAATAATTAATCATATCTATATTTTTAATAGTTGGATCAATATTTGGATTTATATTATACATTAGAAAAGGTATAAATTTAACTAGACCAAAAGTAATTAATATTATAACAGCAGAGATTAAATAAGCTGATTTTACTTGTGAAATATCTCTACCCATACTAATTCTTTGAAACCCAGCTGGAGAAATAGTTGGAACTGCAAAATAAAATGTAAGAACAATCAAGGATAAAATTTCTGGTTTTTCTCCATAAAATAATTTTGAAAAATTAAAATGATCAGATTTTAAACCTTCTGATAAAGATATACCTTCTGCAAAACTATAATTCCACAAAACAGCAATAATTACAGGTATAGCAAAACCAAACATTAATAGCTGTATAAGGTCTGTAAAGGTAACCGCCTTAATTCCTCCTAACGAAGAATATAATGTTACAATACATGCAGAAACTATTATACTATATATTTCTGAAATACCCGTGAAATGTGCTAAAATAGCGCCTAGTACTTTAAACTGAACAGCCACCAAACCACCTGCTCCAATAGCGCCAGCAACAGCAGATACTATTCTAATTTGATCTCCATATAATTCACCTAAAACCTGTGCAACAGATAATTTACCCATAAATCTCTGCATTCTAGGAATAAAAATAAAAGATAATAAAGAAATAGCCAACAATGCACCTATGGAGGTAGGTATTATATATGTTAAGCCTTCATAATAAGTTTTTGATATTCCGTTAACAAAAGCAGATCCACTAACCCATGTTGCAACAATTGTTGCAACTAATGCCCACGTGCTAAAATTTCTATCTCCCAAAGCCTGCTGTTTTAATGTTTTTATTTTACCCGCATGATGAAAGCCAGCCATTATTGTGGCAGCTATAAAAAATACTACTATTGCTATATCTATCATAATTATTTAAAAGAATTTATTTTTAGTTTCGACATTTTACACAACTTTAAAAAAAATGTCACGTTTTTTTAATTTCTTGCAAATTTACATGCAACGAATACTTCACTAATATTTTTCTAACAAACAAAGCCTTGGTTTTTAAATCCTATGCTACTAATAATTTTTTC
>JAHDGL010000073.1 GCA_020627625.1 Alphaproteobacteria bacterium
ATATTTATTATTTAGTAAGGAAAAAAATATGAATCAATTCATAAAAGCTTTTAGTAAAGAAAATACAAAAACTCCTATTTGGTTAATGCGACAAGCTGGTCGCTATATGCCAGAATATATGGAGATTAGATCCAATACGAATAATTTTCTTGATTTGTGCTATGATAGTAAAAAAGCTAGTATTATAACAATGCAACCAATAGAAAGGTTTGATATGGATGCAGCTATTTTGTTTTCTGATATTCTAGTTATTCCACACTTGCTAGGCTGGGATGTTACTTTTGCAAAAGGGGAAGGACCGTTACTTAAAAAATTTGAATCGGAAAAAGATATAAATACACTAACAGATTCACTTGATAAAAAAATAGAAAATATTTATGAAACTATAGCGCTAACTAGATCTAAACTTATAACAGATAAAAGCTTAATTGGCTTTGCTGGTAGTCCATGGACTGTAATGAGTTATATGCTAGAAGGGCGAGGTAAACAAGATTTTTCTGTTAGCAAAAATTTCTTATATACGCAAAAACAAACAGCAATAAAATTAAGGGATATAATAACAAATATTACAATAGAATATTTACATGGGCAAATAAATGCAGGGGTAGATGCTATTCAACTTTTTGATTCATGGAGTGGAATGCTTTGCGGTGATTTATATCAAAAATTTGTAATAGAACCAACAAAAAATATAGTGGATAATATAAAAAAAGAACACCCCTTAATTCCCGTTATAGGTTTTCCAAGAGGTTCTGGCTATAATTATGACAAATACATAGATGAAACAGGTATAGATGCAGTTGGGGTTGATCAATTCACTCCTGTAGAACAAATGCAAAAATGGCAACAAAAAATTCTAGTGCAAGGAAATTTGGACCCATTTACTTTGCTTGGCGACAAAAATATTATAAAAAAAGAAGTTGACAAAATAATGCAAAAAATGCAAAAAAATAATTTTGTTTTTAACTTAGGTCATGGTATTATTCCAAGAACAAAAGTGGAAAATGTAGAGTTTTTAGTTGATTATGTCAAAAATTATGAAAGATAAAAAAACAGCCGTAATATTATTTAATCTGGGGGGGCCAGAAAACCAAGAAGCAGTAAAACCATTTTTATTTAATTTATTTAATGATAAATATATAATTACCGCTCCCAAACTTATTCGTTATTTTTTAGCTAAATTAATATCAACAAGGAGAGAAAAAACAGCTCAAGAAATATATAGTCTAATGGGGGGAGGATCATCTATTTTGCCAGAAACTATAGCGCAAAAAGAAGCATTAGAGCAAAAATTACAAAAAGAAATAGTAGATAGTCAGTTTAAGGTTTTTATTTGTATGCGCCACTGGCACCCAATGACAGAGGAGGTTGTAAAGCAAATAGAAGCATATAACCCAAGCGAGATTATAACATTACCTCTTTATCCGCAATTTTCTACGACCACTACCTTATCTTCTATTGAAGAATTTGAAAATAAGATAAAAAAATCTATCTCTAAAAAAGCAACATTAAAAAACATATGTTGCTATCCTGATGATAAGTTATTTGCAAGCGCTTATGCAAAATTATTAAGCAAGTCAATGCAAAAAATAAAGAACAAAGATAATGCAATTATATTGTTTTCTGCGCATGGACTACCAGAAAAAGTAATTAAATCAGGGGATTCATATCAATGGCAAGTAGAGCTTTCTGTTAAGTCTATAGTAAATTTCATAGAAGAAAAATTTGAATATAAAACATGTTACCAAAGTAAAGTAGGGCCATTAAAATGGATTGGACCAAGCACAGAAGATGAAATAGAAAGCGCTGCAAAACAGGGTAAAGAAATTATAGTAGTGCCTGTTGCATTCGTAAGTGAGCATTCCGAAACATCAGTTGAGCTAGACATAGAGTATAAAGAGATTGCAGATAGATATAAAGCCAGCTATATCAGAGTGGAAACGGTAAGTGTTCATGAAGATTATATAAAATCACTTGCAAACTCGGTTTTAAAAGCGTATAAAAAAGAAGGGAGTTTTACCTTATCATCAGAAATGAAAAGAAAGTGCTTAAGTGCTTTTGGAAAATGTCCATGTAAAACAGTGTAATAATAAATAATAGAAAAAAGACTATGGCAGAATATTATGATTGGTACAAAGCTTTTCATGTAATATCAGTTATATCGTGGATGGCGGCCTTATTTTATATGCCAAGGCTTTTTGTATACCATACAAGAGCAACTATTGGCTCAGAAATGGACCAAACATTTCAACTTATGGAGTATAAATTGCAAAAAGTAATAATGACCCCAGCTATGATACTTACATATTTCTTTGGGCTACTTGTTGCTTATATTTATGGCTTTGAGGCTCTTGGGGGGTGGTTTCACGTTAAAATGCTGATGGTACTAGGCCTAAGTGCGTTCCATGGCTTTTTGGCTAAAACAAGAAAGGATTTTGTAAAAGGTGAAAACAAATACAAAGAAAAATTTTACCGCATGTTAAACGAAGTGCCTACATTCCTGATGATTATTGCTGTTATTATGGTTATAGTTAAACCTTTTGAGTGAATTTACAGGGTGCCTCTTGTAATTTAGTTTAATTTACTACTTCAATTATTGACAAATTATGTACATAGGGGTATAATCATTTTGACAATACAAATAACGTACAAAAATTTA